>NZ_JBHWDS010000015.1:0-38935 GCF_042734615.1 Kitasatospora sp. NPDC059646 | reverse complement strand
CGTGTGCAGCCGTCGTCCGGAGCGCCGCCGGAGTGTCGTCGCGGGGCCGCGCGGTCCGAGCTGTGACGGTTCGTATCGGGTGGGACGGTGCATGGGAAATGGGTTGCTTTGTCCCGTCGGGGAATCCGCTTCGGCCTGTCGCCCATACTCAGCTGCTCGGCCCGGCCGCTGTGGCCGGCAGGCCGGACCGGCGTCCGGCGAGTGCGCGGATTCGCCGCTCGCCCGCCGCGTCCGGCCCGTGTGCAGCCGTCGTCCGGAGCGCCGCCGGAGTGTCGTCGCGGGGCCGCGCGGTCCGAGCTGTGACGGTTCGTATCGGGTGGGACGGTGCATGGGAATGGGTTGCTTTGTCCCGTCGGGGAATCCGCTTCGGCCTGTCGCCCATGCCCAGCGGCCCGGCCCGGCCGCTGTCGCCGACAGGCCGGACCGGCGTGCGGCGAGTGCGCGGATTCGCCGCTGGCCCGCCGCGTCCGGCCCGTGTGCAGCCGTCGTCCGGAGTGTCGTCGCGGGGCCGCGCCCGCGCATTCGCGTCGCGGCCGGCGCCGTTTCTGCGGAGGAGGCGCGGCCTGCTCGCCCCCGCTGGCCGACGGGTCGTCAAGCCAGCTGAGGGGTCCGAGTTGTGACGGTTCGTATCGGATGGGACGGTGCATACGAAATGGGCTGCTTCATCCGGTCGGGGAATCCGTTGTCGACGGCTGCGGGGGAATTCCGATAGCTTGATCATGTTCGATTTGTTTGCCCGCATCAAAATGTCCGAATTCTCGGCATGGGGGGATGATTTTGCGCAGAGTTAAGATGCCCGTTCCGTTGCTGGCGGCCCTGCTGGCAATACCGGGGGCGGCCACCCTGGCACCGGCCGCCGCCGCGGAAGAGGCACCGCCGCCGCTGGCAGTGGAGACGTTCGCCTACCCGGACGCGGCGAAGATCCTGGCGGAGCAGAGCCTCACCCTGAAGACCGGAGACGGGAACATCAAGCTGGCCGACTGCGCGTCGGAGTCGGCACTGGTCCGGGTGGTGCGCCAGGTGGCGACCCCGGCGGAGGTCTGCTTCAAGGTCACCGGCCCGTCCGGCTATCTCGCGGTGGAGACCGCGAACGTCATCAACATCAAGGGCGACAGCCACGCGATCAAGGCGACGCTCAGCAGCGACGGCGCGACGAGCAGCGTCGACATCGCGAAGAACACCTGGACGCCGGTCGGCGAGGCCGACAACCAGACCGGCAACAAGCCCGCGATGCTCCTGGAGCTCCTGGCCGGCGACGGCCCGGCCGCCCCGGTGGCCGCCCCGGAGCTCCCGGCGGTCGGCGCGCTCGCCGTCGGCGTTCCCGGCCGGGCCGGCTCCCGCGGCTGCACCGGCACCCTGGTCGACCCGCAGTGGGTGCTGACCTCCACCGGCTGCATCGCCGACCCGTTCCGTCCCAACGCCGATCTCCCGATCCTCAACCAGGGTGCCCCGGCGACCAGGACGACCTTCACCGTCGGCGGACACACCGTCGACGTCGTCGAGTTCGGCACCCACCCGGACCGCAAGGCCGTGCTGGCCCGCCTCGCCACGCCGGTCACCGACGTCACTCCGCTGAAGATCGCCGCAAGCGCCCCCGCGGGCGGCGACACGCTCAAGGCCACCGGCTTCGGCCGCACCGCCACCACGTGGTGGAGCGCCGCTCCCCGCACCACCGCGCAGACCGTCGGCACGCTGTCCGTGACCGACATCGACCTCGCGCCGGCCGCGGGCGCGGCCCCGATCTGCGCCGGCGACACCGGTGCTCCGCTGGTCGACGCCGCCGGCGCGATCAGCGGGATCGTCTCGCGGGCCTGGCAGGGCGGCTGCGCCGGTACGGCCTCCCCGCAGACCGGCGCCCGGGCGATCCGGGCGGACGGCCTCGGCAGCTGGCTGCAGGCGGCCCGCGCCACCGACCCCGGCTGGAAGGCGTCCGTGCTCGTCAACGGCGACAACGGCGCCCTCTACCGGGCGGTGCGCCTCGCCGACGGCACCACGACCGACTTCACCGACATCCAGGCCCGCACCGGCGTCTCGGGCGGCGTGAAGGCGTTCGCGCAGACCGGCATCAACAACGAGACCCACCTCGTCGCGCTCGGTACCGACGGCCACCTGTGGCACTCCGCGCTGCGCGCCGAGCGGCCCTGGCCGGGCGCCGCGATCATCGCGAGCCCCCGCACCGACCTGACCGGCAGCGGCCGGGCGCTGGCCGGCATCACCGCGGTCTCCACCGTGTCCATCGGCTGGGACCTGCACGTGGTCGTCGTCGCCGGCGGCAAGGTGTACCACACCATGCGCGACGCCAACGGCACCTGGAGCGGCTGGGGCGACGTGCAGAGCGTCACCGGCCCGATCGGCGTCGTCACCACGGCGGCGATCGCGAACGTCGGCAACGAACTGCAGGTCGTCGCCGTCGCCGGCGGCAAGGCGTACCACACCGTCCGCGCCGCGGCCGGCACGTGGAGCGGGTGGGGCGACGTCGCCCAGGCCGCTGGGGCGACCGGCCCGATCAGCGGCGTGACCATCGCCGGTGCGGGCAGCGACGCCCACGTCGCGGTGCTGGTCGACAACGGCGCCCGCCAGTTCCACACCGTCCGCCGCGCCGACCGGAGCTGGCAGCCGTTCGCCGATCTGGCCGGTGTCTGGGGCGGGCTGACCGCCACCTCGATCAGTGCCTCGACGGTCGACAGCCAGGTCCAGTTCACCATCACCACCGGCGACAACCGCCTGCTGTGGACGGCCCGCCGGGCCGACGGGACGTGGGCCGAGGTCACCGCGCCGAACCTCGCCGGCACCACCGGCACCCACGACCGCAGCGCGGTCACCGCCTACATCATCTGACCCCGCCCGTGCACCCGGCGGCGGCCGCGACCCCGGTTGCGGCCGCCGCCGGTCGCGGGTCCGCCCGCGGCACCGGCGCTTCGAGCCAGCGGTCCACCGGCCTGCCGGGCGATCCGACCCGATCGACCGGACCCGGCCCGGGCCGTACGACCCTGAGGGGATTGCGGATCTTCGATGAAGATCACCAGACAACACCAGGCCTTGCGTCTGCGCGCCGCCGTCGGGCTGGCGTTCGGCGGCCTGCTCGGCAGCATGCTGGCCGTGCCGGCCGTCGCCGACACCGCGCCGCCGGTCGGGCCCGTCGCCGACCGCGTCGCCGCCGTCGCCGCGTGGAAGGCCGGCGGGCCGGTCGTCAGGCGGGCCGCCGAGACGGCGCTGGCGGGCTCCGACACGGATGTGGCCGCGTTCCTGGCGGCCGGCCGCGCGGCCGCTTCCGAGCAGGACCTGCGCGCCCGCGTGGAGGAACTCGTCGCGGGTTCCGGGCCGTGGATGCGCGACGCCGCGCGCAAGGCCCTCGCCGGTACGGCGGCCGACGTGCAGGCGTTCGTCGACTCCGGCTACAAGCGGCCGTTCGAGGACGACCAGCGGCTGCAGCTGTCGCAGATCATGTCCTCCGGCGGACCGGCCGTCCGCAAGGCCGCGGGCCTGGCCCTGGACGGCAGCATCGACGATGTCAACACGTTCCTGACGACCGGCCAGTACCGGGCGCAGGAGGACGACGACCGGCTGAAGCTGTCCCAGCTGATGTCCTCCGGCGGACCGGAGGTCCGCAAGGCCGCGGGCCTGGCCCTGGACGGCAGCATCGACGACGTCCGGGAGTTCCTGCGCTACGGCTACCAGACCGCCGCCGCGCACGACGCCGAGACCCTCGACATCGCCCAGCTCGCGGACCTCACCAAGAACGCCGCCGACCAGGCCGGCGAGCAGTCCCGCGCGGCGAAGGACGCCGCCGCCAAGGCCGTCGACGCCAGCGCACTGGCCAAGCAGGCCGCGCAGCGGGCCGCCGACGAGACGCGGCAGGCCCAGGGCGAGGCGAAGAAAGCCTCCAACGCGGCGGGCAAGGCCGCCGACGCCGCCGACCGGGCGGCCAAGGCCGCCCAGACCGCCTCCCGGGCAGCCTCCAGCGCCAACGAGGCCGCCCGCCAGGCCGCCTCCGCGGCCGCCGACGCCGCCCGGGCCTCCGGACTCGCCGGCGAGGCCGCCGCCAGGGCGCAGGCCGCCGCCGGCCGGGCCGGGAGCAACGCCGCGGACGCCGCGGCCGCCAGGGACGCGGCGGTCGTCGCGCGCAAGGCCGCCGCCGACGCCAAGACGGCCGGCGAGGCCGCCCAGTGGGCCGGCCGCGCCACCCAGCAGGCCAACGACGCGACTGCGGCCGCCAAACTCGCCGGCGACAACGCCCAGGCCGCTGCGGACGCCGCACTGGAGGCCTCCACCCAGTCGGGGGTGACCAGCGACGCCGCGGAACGAGCCCGCCGGGCCGCCGACCGCGCCCGATCGGCCGCCGCCGAGGCACGTCGCGCCTCCGCCGCAACCGCGAAGATCTCCGCCGAGGCGAAGGCCGCCGCCGACGAGGCCCAACGCGCCTCCAACGCCTCCGCCGCCCATGCCGAGGCGGCTGCTGCCGCGGCCGAGCAGGCCGCCGCCCACGCGGGCGAGGCCGCCACCGCCGCCGCCACCGCGAAGGCCGCCGCCGAAGCGGCCCGGACCGCCGCCGACACCGCCGCGCAGACGGCGGAGCAGGCCCACAAGGTCACCGACATCGCCCGCGCCGCCGACGCCGAGCGGCTGGCCGCCGAGCAGGCCGCGCAGACCGCCGCCGCGGAGCAGGCCTACTTCGAGGAGGCCCGCAAGGCCAAGGACGCGGCGTGGGAGTCCGGCAAGGCCACGGCGCTCGCCGCCGACACCCAGCGCCTGCTGACCGAGGCCACCGCCGCCGGCACCGACCCGGCCACCGCGGTCGCCAAGGGCCGCCTGGCCGCCACCCGGCTGCTCAGCACCGGCGGCCCCTGGGTCCAGGGCGCGGCGCAGAGCGCCCTGGAGGGCCACGACGCCGACGTCATGGCCTTCCTGACGACGGATCTGGAGACCGCCAAGCTCCGCGACGACCGCGCCAGCGTCACCGCCCAGGCCCTCGCCGCGACCAAGATCGAGCAGCGGCTGGCCGCCGAGACGGCCGCGGTCGGCACTCCGGAACAGGTGCGGGCGTTCCTCGCCACCGGGGCGTATCCGGGCAAGGACGACGACGACCGGCTGGCCCTGTCGAAGATCATGTCCTCCGGTGGGCCGCGGGTGCGCGAGGCCGCCGGCAAGGCGCTGGACGGCACCATCGAGGACGTTCGTGCGTTCCTCGCCACCGGCCAGTACGCGGCCCGCGACGACGACAACCGGCTGCTGGTCTCCCAGGCCATCTCCGGAGGCGGACCCGAGGTCCAGGCCGCGGCCCAGGCCGTCATGTCCGGCCCCACCTCCGGCCTCGAACCCTTCCTGAAGATCGGCCTGGCCAAGGCCCAGCAACGCGACGCCGTCACCGCCGCGCACGTCGCCACCGTCGCCGCGTACCTGCAGGACATCGACGGCAACACCGCCCTGGCCAGCCAGTACGCGGCCGAAGCGGCAGCGGCCTACGCCACCGCCCGCGGCGCCAGCGACGAGGCCAACGCCTACGCCGGCCAGGCCCGGGCCTCCGCCGACGAGGCAGCGAACTGGGCCGCGCAGGCCGCCGAGTCCGCCCGCCAGGCCCGCGCCTCCGCCGATCGGGCCGCCGGATACGCCAAGCAGGCCCGCGCCTCCGCCGCCAGCGCCGACGCCGCCGCCCACCGCGCCGAGTACTCGGCCACCGCCGCCGCCGGCTACGAAGCGAAGGCCAAGCAGTTCGCCGCCGACGCCCAGGACGCCAAGACCCGGGCGCAGGCGGCCGCCACCGCGGCCGGAAAGAGCGCCGAGGAGGCCCAGCAGGCCGCCCGGGACGCCGCGGCCGAGGTCGGCCGGAAGCAGCAGGCCGACAACGACGACGGAAAGCTGCAGAACGAGACCGCCGTCGTCGACAGCCTCGGCCGGGTCTCGTACATCGTGATGGTCCCGCGGCCCGACGTGAAGTACAGCTACACCGAGCACGGCACCCACTGCGTCGAGTACGACCCCGAGTTCATGGCCGTCCTGCTCAGCAACTGGAGGGAGGAGGGCAAGAACCTCGTCTGCGACCAGCCCGTGACCGTCAAGGCCACCGGCACCCTCGACTACTTCCTCAAGACCTGCCCCGAACCCGGGCTCGCCATCGCAACCTGCCTCGGCCGGTACTCGACGTGGGAGACCGTCCTCGTCGACAGCCAGACGCTGACCGACGTCACCTACGAGACCACGGTCAAGAAGCAGTACAAGAGCACCAACCAGATGATCTTCGAAGCGCTCACCGGCGACTTCGTCAAGTGCTGGAACAACCCCGGCGTCAACGCCTCCTGCGCATGGGCGGCCTCCAACTTCATCCCCTGGGGCACGCTCGCCAAGGGCGTCAAGGGCATCGCCGCCTTCCGCCTCGCCCTGGAGACCGGCATCGGGCTGGAGGACGCCAAACTCGCCGTCCAGGCGAGCCTCGACGGCTACAAGGCCGGCGCCGCCGCCAAGCTCACCCAGGCCGCCGACATGATCGAAGCGGTCCGCGCCTCACTGCGCAGCGGCGTCGGAATCGACGAGGCACTCGCCGCGATCCGCGCCAACCCGTACGTGGACCGCGCCCTCGTCGAGCGCATGGAAGCGGCCCGCAACGCCCTCGCCAAGTGCAAGACCCGGCCCAACAGCTTCCTCGCCGGCACCCCCGTCCTGATGGCCGACCGCACCACCCGGCCCATCGAGACCGTCCGGCCCGGCGACCGGGTGCTCGCCAGCGACCCGGCCACCGGCGAGACCGGGGTTCGCACCGTCACCGCGACGATCCGCACCCCCGACGACCGCGAGTTCACCGAACTCACCGTCCGGGGCCAGGACGGCACCACCGGCACCCTCACCGCCACCGACCACCACCCCTTCTGGGTGCAGGACCGGCAGGCCTGGGCCGACGCCGCCACCGTGATCCCCGGCGACACGCTGCGCACCGACACCGGCGCCGCCGTCCAGGTCGCGTCCGTGCGCCACTGGACCGGCCTCGAACCCGCCTACAACCTGTCCGTGGAAGGACTCCACACCTACTACGTGCAGGCCGGCAGCACCGCCGTCCTGGTCCACAACACCGAGATCTGCGAGTACTACGGGGACTACACCACCGAGGACACCGAGCTCATCGGCACCCTGGAGGACGGCGCACTCTCCATGGTCATCATCCGCGGGGCGAGCACGACCCCGGGCTGGCAGATGTTCGACGAGGTCATGGCCCACTTCAAGCCCGAGAACGTCCGCAGGTTCGACGCGGACTGGGGCGTGGCCCTCGACTCGAACCTGAAGGAGTTCAACGAGAACCTGCTGAAGGGCATGAGCCTCAAGGACGCCGCCCGCAACACCTTCTCCGGACGCAACTGCGCCCGCTACGGACTGACCGAGGTCGAGATCGACCCCTCCATGCTGGTCGGCACACCCGGCCACTACACCAAGGCAGCACCGAAGTTCACCCGCCCGACGGGCTGACCCGGCCGACCCGAAGGCCCGGCCCCGCTGTCGCAGTGGGTGCCGGGCCTTCGGGCTGCCGTCTCAGGTGTAGACGCCTTCGCTGTACTCCTCGCGCGTCAACCGGAACCGATCGGGCTGCTCACGCCGCAACACCTCGTACCGCTCCGTGAAGACGTCGAGCGCGCCGTGCAGGTTGCAGCCGCGCACCTGACGGATCGTCATCAGCGCGGCGCCGATCCTGCGCTCGAAGATGTCCAGGTCGACACTGTCCGGTAGCTGCTCCACAGGCCAGAGGGTAGCAGCGGCACCGCACACCCCTCCGTCGGCCACCGCCTCCGCTACCCGCACCTTGTCCTTCCGCCGCACTCGTCGGCCCGGCAGGTACCGCCGGTCGCGCCAGCGTGCGCGAGTTCCTCCGCCCCCGGTGTACGGCTGGCAGGAGTCGGCCCTCCAGATGCCGACTTGTCCTTCTCGTCCTGCCCGCTGCGACGGGGATCTGCCGGCGCAAGGAGGTGGGCGACTTGAACCAGCGGCGGCCATCGGCGGCCTGGAAGGTGATGTTGAACTCCGGGATGTCGATGCCGGTGTCCGGCATCCTGGCACCGGCCCAACCTGACCGTTTGACGACGGGTCAGGCCGCCTCGGCCCGGAGCGCCCGATCCCCGGTCTGGGCACACCTGCCGGTCTGACGCTCCGGCCGCTCAACCGGGAAGTCCGCTGCACCGCCCGACCCTCGCCGCGCGGGCGGTCCTGTCGTAGCCGGGCCGGCCGGCCCGTGGACGTGGCCAGGGTTGCGGACATGGTTCCGGGCGGATGACAACGACCGGTCGGCAAGGATCGAGAACGTCGCCGTCTGGACCGAGAACGGTGACAGCCACGCGGAAGTCGTCGACAGGGCGGGCAATGTCATCGAGTGCGGCCACCGGAGACCTGCGGAAGTCGACAGGCGACGGCAGGCCGCGTTCGACGAGGCGCAAAAGCACGCGGCAGAGCGGAAAGCGGTGGGAGAGACGGTCTGATCACCAGCCGGTGTCCTGGCGAATCAGAGTGCCGGGTCAGGTGCAGTCGGACGTGGCGACGAACACGCTCGCTGCCGCTACCGCTCGAAGGCCATGTCCTTCACCGGCTGCTGGGGGAGTCGGAGGCGGGCCAGTCCTCGGACGGGCCCTTCTACGCGATGCCCTCGATCACGGCGAGGTGCCGGCCGGCCCTGCACCGGGCCGGGCCCGAACGGGACAGGACCCGGCAGGCGCTGCTCAACCTCACCAACGGCCAGCACCCGGACGGGACGCGGCGCTTCACGGCGTTCGACTTGGGGGACACCGGACTGACGGTCCGCTGCCGGTACCTCGGACTGCCCTGGGCCTGCCACCTGCCGAGCCCGCCGTACGAGGTACGCGCCTGCTGGTCGACTTCCTGCAGGGCGCTCCGCAGCGCGGCAGGGCTGCTGTCCCGAGGGCGGCGCGGACGCCCCGCGCCGCAGCCGGCGGCCCGGAAGGTGACACCCCGTGCCGGATCGCCGGGCGACGCCACGAGGAGGTGCGGGCACGTGTCCGGAGGACCACGATGGGAGGAGAGAGCAGAACAGAAGTGACCCTGTGTTACCAGGGGCGAGTGTCCTTCAGCCCGGGCTTCCAGTCCCGATGAGGTTCGGCATGCGGTGAATGGACGGGCGGCACGCGCCATTTCCGGACCTCCGTGGCAAGTGAACGAGCATTTCTCGAGGTCGACATGGCTGGCGAGAACCCGGAACCCCGGGATCCCAGCGGCATCGGTGACCGCCCGCAGGATGATTTCGTGTCAGAACGTCTGGCCGACCCGGCGGAGCCGCCGACCAGAACCATCACTCTCAGTGGGCTGCTGGGGGACAGCGACCGCGCGGGCCACCGGCGGCTGTACTTCAACAAGCAGCTCGACTACTACGCCGAGTTCGCCTCCTCGGACGTGCTGTCGGTGCGGACCGTCGGCACCGGGCAGCCGCCCTTCGTCGGGCTGGAGGCGACCGAGGTGACGCTCCGGCGCAATGCGACGGTGCGCTTCACCCAGGTCGAGACGGCCACGCCGGAGGACGAGTTCGACCTCGACCTGAGGCTGGGGGCGCGCCCACCGCGCGCCCAGCCGGTCCAGCCGCTGGCACCCCAGACCTGGGAGGCCGAGTGCCCCGGGCCGACGTTCGGCGGGTGCCCGACCGACTTCGGCTGCGCGACCGAGGGGGACTGTCCCACCGGGTTCACGGTGTGCAAGCCGCGCACCTGTCAGGGCGCGACCTGCGACACCTGCCGGGGCAACACCTGCCAGACCTGCGGCCAGGGCACCTGTCACACCTGTGGTGAGGCCACGTGCCGGACCTGCGACCAGGCGACCTGCGCAACCTGCCAAGGGGCCACCTGCCACACGTGCGACACCTGCGCCCACCAGACGTGTGTGACCTGCGAGACGTGCAACCCGCACCTCCCGACGTGCAGGCCGGTCACGATATGCATGATGTGACACCGCGGGACGCGGGCCCGTGGGTGCGGCGGCTCGGACCCGGCATCGAAGCCCGTGCGCTCGCGGCGGCCCGTCTGATCGCGGAGCGGGCGGCCGATCCCGCACGGGTCGAGGAGGCGGTCGGCCTGGCCGCCCGGCAGACGAGGTTCCCCGAGGCCGTGCACTGGGATCCGGTGTCGTTGGCGCAGGGGAGCACCGGCCAGGCCCTCCTGTGCGCACAGTTGCACAGCTGCTTTCCGGGCGAGGGGTGGGACCGCGCCGGCCACGCGCACCTGTCGCGGTCGGTGGCGGCCGTCGAGCGGCGCGGGGGCGCCCCGTCGGGAGTGTTCGCCGGTCTGAGCGGCGTCGCGCTCACCGCCGAGCTGCTGGGGGGCGGCCGGCACTACCGGAGCCTTCGCACCGTGCTCGACGGACACATCGCCGTGGCGTGCCTCGCCCAGGCCGCCGCACTGTCCGCACGGGACGCACCGTCCCGAGCGGGCGGGGTGCCGGTGTCGGCCTTCGACCTCATCTCCGGGCTGAGCGGAATCGCCACCTACCTTCTCCCGCCCGGCACGGACCGCCCGCCCCACCCGGCGCTGCCCCACGTGCTGCGCGCGCTGGTCGGCCTCGCACTGGCCGAGGGGCCGCCACCCGCCTGGTACACCCCGGCGGCGCTGCTCCACGACGAGGACCAGGCCCGCACGTACCCGCTGGGCAACCTCAACTGCGGTCTGGCCCACGGCATTCCGGGGCCGCTGGCGCTGATGGCCCTGGCATCCCGCCAAGGCGTCGAGGTCGAGGGGCTCACAGCCGCCATCCGGGTGCTGGCCCGGTGGCTGGTGGCGCACCGGGAGAACGACGCGGCCGGCCCGAACTGGCCCGCCGTCGTCCCGCTGGTCGACGGCGGACACGGGCCGACCGAAGGACGCGCCGACCGCCCCACCCGCACCGCGTGGTGCTACGGCAGCCCGGGCATCGCCAGGGCGCTGTGGCTGGCGGGCCGCGCGCTGCGCGAGGAAGACCTCTGCTGCACGGCGGTGGAAGCGATGGAGGCCGTCTACCGCCGCCCCGTGCGGGAGCGGCTCATCGATTCCCCCACCCTCTGCCACGGCGTCGCCGGCCTCCTGCAGGTGACGCTCCGCTTCGCCTGCGACACCGGGCTGCCCGTGTTCACGGCCGCCGCCGCAGAGCTCACCGAGCAGATCCTCGCCCAGGTCGACCCGCGGCGGCCGATGGGCATCGCGGCCGTCGAACCCGGGGGCAACCTGGTGGACCAGCCCGGATTCCTCGACGGGGCGGGAGGTGTCGCCCTGGTCCTGCTCGCCGCCGCGACGGCCCGGGAGCCGACGTGGGACCGGGCACTGGCGCTGTCATGACGGCGCGTCGCCGCCACGGCGCCGGGGCCGCCACCGATCCGGGTACGGCCGACGGCGCGCTCTACCGGCCCGCACCCTGGCTGATCGTCCGCACTCCGCTGCTGCCGGCGAGCGGGCCGGGCGCGGCCGTCGACGCCGACCCGCACCAGGCCCTCGCCGACCCCCGCGTGCTGCGGGCGCTCGCCGTCTCGAGCCCCGACCTGCTGGAGGCACTGCAGCGCCCCGGGGCGAGCGTCCGTGACGCCGCCCGGGCCCGGCTGAAGCTCGCCCGCTACCTCATCCGGATGAGCACCCGGCCGACTCCCTACGGGGCCTTCGCCGGGGTCTCCCTCGCGAGCTGGGGCGAGCGCACCACACTGGCCGTCCGCAACGACCGCGACCGGATCCGCACCCGCCCCGACATGGGCTGGCTCACCGACCTCTGCCTCGCACTCGAACAGGACCCGGCCGTCCGCAAGGAGAGCCGCTGGACCGTCGACGCGCGCGCCGTCGAGCACCACGGGCGCCTGCTCCTCGCCGACGACGCGGCCGGGCCCGCCGTCTCGGTCCGGCTGACCACAGCGGTGCGCGAAGTGCTCCGGGCCGCCCGGCGCCCGGTCCCGTACGCCGAGCTGCACCGGCACCTGGTGGAACGGACCACCGGCAGCCCGGAGCAGGTCGAGCGGCTGCTCACCCAGCTGTGGCAACAACGCCTCCTGGTCACGGACCTCCGGACCAGGATCACCACCGCGGACCCCGCCGGGGAACTCCACCGACGCCTCACCGACCGGCCCGGCTGCGCCCCGACGGCCCGGGAACTGGCCGAACTCCTCGACGAGATGGCGGACTTCGACGACGCGCCCGCCGCCCGGGCACCGGCCCTGGGGCGCAAGATCGCCCGATGCGCCAGGAACCTGCACCCGGGAACCGGACCGGTGTTCCAGACCGACATGGCACGGCCCCTGGCCGGCGACCGCGTCGGCGCCGCCGTCGGCGAGGCCTTCGCCCGGGCCGCCGAACTCCTGCTGCACCTGTCACCGCAGCCCGAAGGACCCCCCGACCTCGCCGCCTACCGGAGGGTGTTCACCGAACGCTACGGCCACGACCGCGCGGTGCCCCTCCTGGAGATGCTCGACGAACGCACCGGTATCGGACCGCCCGCGCACGTCCACGGACCCTACCCGTCCATCCCGCCGGGTGCGGACGCGCGGCGGGCCGGCGTGCTGACCGACCTCGCACTGGCGGCGCTGCGGGACCGGGAGCGCGTCGTCGAACTCACGGACGACACGGTCGAGGCGCTGCGCACCTGGGACCGGGCGACCACGCCGGCACCGCTCTCACTCGAGCTGTCCGCCTTCGTCGCGGCGGCCTCGCCCGAAGCGGTGGACCGCGGGGACTTCCTCCTGGTCGTCGGGCCCAACCTGGGCGCCGGCAGCGCGGGCCGGTCGCTCGGGCGCTTCGCCGACCTGCTCGCCCCGCACGGGGCGCAGGCGCTGCGCAGCCTCGGTGAGGCCGAGTGCCGGGACCACCCCGACGCCGGGCTGCCGGCCGAGGTCGTCTACCTCCCCCGCGTCCACCGGATGGCCAACGTCGTGGTGCGGCCGGCCGCCCACGAGCGCGAGATCGTCGTGGACGTCCCGCCCGGGGTGCCCGCGGACCGGGTCGTCCCCCTCGACGACATCCTGGTCGCGCTGCGGGACGGCCGCTTCCGCCTCTACTCCCGCAGCCTCGGCAGCGCACTGCGCCCCACAGCCCGCCACATGCTCAACACCCATCAGGCGCCCGCCATCGTCCGCTTCCTGGACGCGGTGTCCCGGGACGGTACACCGGAGTTCAGCTCCTTCGACTGGGGCCCGGCAGCCGGCTTCCCGTTCCTGCCCAGGGTGCAGTACGGCCGGATCGTCCTTTCCCCCGCCCGCTGGCTGCTCCGGCCGGACGCCGACGGCGCCGAGGGGTGGACGGACGACGCCGAGACCTTCGCGGCGCACGTGACCAGGTGGCGCACGACCTGGTCGGTACCGCCGCGCCTGTACCTCACCGTGGCGGACAACCGGCTCCTGCTCGACCTCGACGAACCGCAGCACGTCGAGCAGCTCAGGGCCGAGGCCCGCACCGGCCGACTCGTCCTCCAGGAAGCCCTGCCGGACACCGACTCCGCTTGGGTGCCCGGTGCCGACGGCCGCTTCATGAGCGAGTTCGTGGTGCCGCTGCTCCTGCGCCCATCCCTCGCCGGCTCCCCCCGCACGGCCGAACCCGACCGCATGGCCGTACCCGACCGCACCTCGGACTCCCCCCGCACGGCCGTCGACGGGGCGGCCCGCTCCGCACCCGTCCACGACCGTACCCGGCTGCCCGGCAGCAACTGGCTGTTCGCCAAGTTCTACGGCGACCGCGGCCAGGAGGACGCGCTCCTGGCCGGCCCCCTGCAACAGCTGTGCGCGATGGCCGAGGCCTCCGGACTCGCCGAGCACTGGTTCTTCATCCGCTATGCCGACCCCGACCCCCACCTGCGCCTGCGCTGGAAGGGCGACCCGGACGCCCTGACCCGGCACCTGCTCCCGGAGGTCACCCGCTTCGCATCCCGGCTCGCTGAGGAGGGACTCCTTTCACGCCTCGTGATCGACACCTACGACCGCGAGCTCGAGCGGTACGGCGGCACCGAGGGGACCGACGTCAGCGAGGCCGTGTTCCACGCCGACAGCAGGGCCGTGATGCGCCTGCTCGCCGACGCGGACCCGCAGCACCGACCGGAAGACCTCACCGAACTCGTCGCCGTCACCGTCGACGACCTCCTGGCCGGGCTCGGCCTGAGCGCCGAGCACCGGCTGCGTTGGTACACCGACCAGGCCCGGCAGTTCCACGAACAGGCCCGGCGCCAAGGCGGCGAGGACTACCGCGTCCACCAGCAGCGCCTGCGCACCCTCCTCGGTACCCCGCAAGGGCCGTCCCTGCTCGGGGACTCGGCGGCGGAGATCCTGCGGCAACGGCGAACCGCGCTCAACGACGCCACGGCGCAGCTGGACGAACTGGCCGTCACCGGGCGCCTGTCCACCACCCCGGACCAACTGTTCGCCAGCTACGTCCACCTCCACTGCAACCGGCTCCTGGCCGGGCGGCAACCGTCCGAGGGTCGCCTGGTCCAGGTGCTCCAGCGCACCCGCAAGGGTCTCAGCGTCCGTCCTGCGGACGGGCCGCCGGCCCAAGACCTGTCTGACAAATGATCATCTGGTTGGTTCGCGGGGCCAGAGGATCAGCGAGACCCGGACGACTCCGGCGCGGTAGCGGTCGGCGGGCTTGTCGAACCTGGTCGCGATCGCACGGAACTGCTTGAGGCGGGCGAAGCATCGTTCGACCACGTTCCGGTCGGACGCGGCGTGGTCGCGGACAGAGCCGCTGCCACCGCAGGGCGATGGTGCTGGACGACCGTGGCGGGACCATCGACAGACCGTGAAGGGCGTGTTGCGGCGGCTCCGCACCGGGGCTCCCTGGCTCGACCTGCCCGAAGACGCGCGCCGGCAGGAGCGTCAACCCGCTGACGGCTCGTCACTCATGAGGGTCGGTCCGGCGCGGTGGCCTGGGCGTCGGGGGAGGAGGGCTCCTAGGGTCCTGGCATGAGCATCCCTTCCGAGCCGATCGGCAGCCTTCCCCGCACGAGCGACGTGCTGAACGCAATGACCGGCGGTGACAACCAGGCCCTGGCCAAGGCCGTCGACGTCGCCGTCCGCGAGAGCGTCGAAGCCCTCGAGGCGGCGGGCTCGCCGGTCGTCACCGACGGCGAGCAGGCCAAGACCAGTGCCTGGACCTACCCGGTCGACGGAGCCGAGAACCTGAGCCCCGACGGCGTGGCCATCCCCTACGCCGACGGACACCATCGCCAGCTGCCCGCGCTGACTGCCGGCCCGCTCCGCTACCGCACCCGCGCCGAGCAGTACCTGCGGGCCGCCCAGAAGTACGCCAAGGTCCCGGTCAAGCAGGCGGTGGTCGCCCCCTCCACGCTCAGCCTGCTCTACCCGCCGTCCGGCATCGCGGGCTACCCCCGCGAGCAGTTCATCGCCGACCTGCTCGACGAGGCGGAGAAGGACATCCGCGGCTGTCTGGACGCCGGCGCGCACTGCGTCCAGCTCGACTTCGAAGAAGCCCGACTCTCCCTCAAGCTCGACCCCTCCGGCGGCCTCCTCAGCACCTTCGTCGAGCTCAACAACCAGGTCCTGTCCCGCTTCACCGAAGCCGAGCGCGCCCGGATCGGCGTCCACACCAGCGCCGGCAGCGACCAGGACACCACCCACAGCCTCGACGTCGACTACGCGGACCTACTGCCGCGCCTGTTCGAGCTGACCGCCGGCAACTTCTACCTCCAGCTCGCGAGCGAGCCCGACCCGGAGCGGGTGCTGCACATCGTCGCGCAGCAACTGCGGCCGGGCATCCGCGTGTTCGTCGGCGTCACCGACCCCAACGACCCGCAGGTGGAGACCGCCGAGCAGGTCCGCGACCGCGTGCTCCTCGCCGCCCGCCACCTCCCGGTCGACCAGCTCGGCACCTGCGACGACACCGGCTTCGCCCCCTACGCGGACGACCGGTCCACCTCCCGCCAGACCGCCCTCGCCAAGATCCGCGCCCGCATCCAGGGCACCACCCTGGCCGCAGCACAACTCGCCGGCTGACCAGGCCACCGACACACGCCTGCGCCTCCCGGCCCGGCGCCCTGGCAGCGGCCGCGAGGACAATCGGGCCGCCGCGCGAGAAGGCCGGCCCCTCTCCGCAGTGGAGCGGACCGTGGTGGTCGTCCTCCAGGAAGCCCCTTTTTCAGGCCCGCAGTTCGGAGCCGCCACCGCGGTGACGGACAGGCTCGCTGTGCTGCGCCGCCCGGCCGGGGCACGGGCGCGGCACAGCGAGGGGCCGCACATGTGCAAGGTGCCGGTCGGCCCGGCGGTTTCGCATCCGTGGCACCGGCCCGCCGGCCGGGGGCGGACTTCGAGTCGCTGCGCCGCGCCGCGTGTGCACCACCCCGAGTATCCGGTTCGGCGAGCCGGACCTCCTGCACGACCTGGGCCCGACGCCCGGTGAGGGCTGGCTGGCGGCCTCCTGGGACGGCCCGCACGCGGAGGACGTCCACCAGCTGCTGCACCGGGGCCGGCCGGTCGGCTGGACCACGCCGCTGCCGGACGGCCCGTGAGGGGGACCGGGCACATCGACGCGGATTCGCCGCCGGGTGAGGAGGACGCCCAGGAGCTGACGGACGAGCTCGCGGGCGTTCTGCCCAGCGGGGACTGCTTCGACGCCGACCGGGAGATCACGCCGTTCGGCGACCTGGTCAAGAGCCTGATCGACGCCCTCAGCCTCTACGCCTACCCGGACTGACCACCACCCGTCTCCGGGCACCCGTCGGGCGGGCACCCGCAGCAGCCTGCTCGGCAGCTGCCCGGACACCGAACTGACCGTCGGGCTCGCCCGCTGACCGACCCCACCGCCACGAAGGAGGCTGGAACGGTGACCGAGGCCCTCGAACCCTCCGCCTTCGCCGCGATCCTGCCCCCGCACGCCGTGCCCGCCTCCGTCCTCGTCACCGACGGGGACGGGGACGGTCGGATCCTGATGCCCCACCAGGCCCGCCCCTACCCCGGGCACCCCGCCTGGTGGCAGCCGTGCCGCCGGCGGGCCTCGGCGACCCCGGCGAACACTCCCTGGCCACCGCCCTGCGCGAACTCGCCGAGGAGACCGGCATCCGGCCCGCCGCACCGGCGCGCCCGCTGGCCGTCGACTACCGGTGCGCGGCGGGCGGGTGGCCGCCGGTCGTCGACTTCGCGTTCGCTGCCGCCCCGGTGCCGGCCGGGACGGCGGTGCGGTTGAGCGGGGAGCGCGACGCGTTCGCCCGGCGGACCTTCGAGGAGTGGCTGCCGTTCCTGCAGAGCGAGCAGAGCGCCTGGTTTGCCTCGCTGTGGCGGGCCCACCTGCGGGCTGCGACGGTCGTGCTCGTCGACGGCCGGGAGACCGCCGCGCCGTGATGAGCGAGCCTGGTCCTTGGGATCGGCCAACTGGCGTGGGAGGAGCGCGACGGCGCGACGATCGCCTGCACCCGCACGTGGTGGCGGGGCCTCGCCCGACCGGCCGAGGTCCGGGTGAGCGCTGCTCTCGCCCGGCTCTGCCTCGTCGACGACCCCGTCCCCACCGAGCTCGACACCCTCCTCGACCAGACGGCCACCGGCCCTCTCGCCGGCCTCCTCGCACCCGTGCCCTGGCTCCTCGACGCCCACCCCGAGAACGGACTGCACACCGTCCTGACCCAGATGCGCAACCCCGACGACTACGCCTGGATCGCCTCCACGTACTGACACCCCGAACCGAACACCTCGCGAGCGGACCTCCGGTGCCTGCCGCCGGTCACCGTCGATTCCGCCCGCGGGCGCGATCGTCGCCTCGCCCTCTCCGCCGACCAGTGGAACGCCCCGATCACCGCCGGCAGCCTCCCCACCCGCCTCGCAGCCGCCCGGGTCGCCGGTGCCCCGTCCTTCAGCGCCGCCCTCGACCTGCTCGCGGCCCTCGGCACCGACATCTCCACTGCGTACCGCATCTCCGGCACGATCGAGGGTGCCTCCTGGCCCTTCATGGTGGTCCTCCGGTGATCGGAAGACGGCCTGTCGGACACCGTCTTCGAGGGACGGGGATTGCCTGTCATCCTCTCACTGGAGCACGACTGTGACGCCGTACTCGCGCAGGAGGTCCACGGTCATCTCGAAGTAGGACAGGCCGCCGTGGTGGTCCGAGATGTGGTCGGCGAGGGCGTGGCGGGCGATGTCGGCGTGGTGCCAGACGAGGGTGAAAGGGGGGATGACGGAGGGCCCGCCGCACAGGTGGTCCTGCAGCGAGTCCAGGCATCTCCCGTAGTTGGCGCCGGGGCCGAGCAGGGCTTCGCCGAGCGCCAGCAGCATGCCGGTCCTGTCGGTGGCGTGCTGTCCGTCCAGGTGGTAGGTCCCGCCTGAGAGGCCGTCCGGCCCATACGGGCCGATGCGGGTGAGGTCCAGCCACTCGGCCCGGCCTTCGGCGTCGAACCGTGCCCATTGGTTTGGCTGGGTGGGAACGCCGTCGGACCAGATCTCCCAGACGGGGCGGGCGGCCAGGGTGGGGCGGTCGTCGCCGGGGTCGGTGAGGGCGATGTCGATCAGGGCTCCGCCGAGGACGGACGGGCGTGCCTCGACGATGTGCAGGTCGAGGCGGTGCCTGGTCATCGTGCGGCCGTGGCGGTCGAGGCACCAGAGCGCGATCGAGTCACCGGTCTGCGGAAGGGGACGGCACAGCAGGGCCAGCAGTGGTGCGGCGGGTTCGCAGCCGACCAGGTGCACGGGCTGGGTGGGTCGCCGGGGGCGCGGGGTGAACAGGCCGTCGATGGAGCGGCAGCTGCCCGAGGGGCTGTCCCCTCGGAGCGAGGGGAACCACAGGTCGAAGTGGGGGTTCGGGGGCAGTCGCTTGTCGCCCCAGGAGTCGTCCTCCCTGATGCCGGTGCCGACGACGATGTCGACGCGCCCGGGATCGCCGGGTGTGGGCCAGTGGGCCAGGACGGCCGGGTCCTCCAGGTCCCAGACTCGGAAAGGCCCGTCGGAGGGGTTCACGGGCTCGATCGACAGCACTCCGTCCCCCAGCAGCCGCGCCGACTCGGCGCCGGCCGTCACGGCCTGGACCAGCAGGCTCTCGCGGGGGCAGCCGCGAAGCGTCAGGACCTCTCGCGGCAGCCGGGGCACGTCCATGAACAGGCCTTCGACCGCCGCGCACCGCCCCCACAGCACACCCTCCTCCTCATCACCCTCTTCCTCATCACCAATGTCCGCTCGTACCAGGTGGTACCGGACCGGGAAGTCCCGCTCCCACCCCGCATGTTCCTCAGACCGCACGCTTCTCCCCGCTGCCGGGCCGTCTTGGCGCGCCAACCCTACGGCTCGCCGAGCGGGGACGTCTCCGCACCGTCATGGACAGGTACAGGAAGGGCCTGGAGCTGGACTCCCTGCTCCACTGCACCGGCTGGGAACTCACCGGGGCGCGCGGGCACAGGTGCGGGCGGCCGCGGCAGGCCCCGTCTGGCCGTCGGCCCTCGGCCGGCCGGTCCGCTCTACGGGACTGCTGCCAGGCGGTGCGCGGTTTCGGTGGTGCCGCGGATGCCTCGGCGGGCGTGGGCGGCCAGTAGCGGTCGCATCGCGAGGAGTTCGCGGCGGACCCGGCGGGAGGCGACCTGGCTCGTGCCGCACAACCCGGCCTACCTCCCGATCCCCGGCGACCACGCCGTGATCCTCGGCAAGGCAGCCGCCGTCCTGCGCCGGACCTGACCCCGAGGCCGCTACTGGGCTGCCGGAGCAGCCCGGTAGAGGTCGGGGATCCGCAGTGCCCCCCGGCGGTTCAGCCCGGCCGGGGCATGCCAGTGGGCGATCGGCCAGGGGCGGCTCGGCTCGGTGCCGAGGCGACCGTCCGGCTTGACCTTCTCGCCTAGTGCTTTGACCGGGATGGTTCGCCGGGTTGGTGGTTCTGGCGGTTGGATGTGCGGTGGCGTCCGTTGATCCGACCGTTGGGGGTGTGGTGGCTGAGCCTGTCCGTGTGCGCAGGTTGACCGACCAGGAGGGGCAGAAGCTGCAGCAGATCGTGCGCCGGGGCAGCACCAGCTCGGTTCGGTTCCGGCGCGCGATGATGCTGCTGGCCTCGGCCGGGGGGAACCGGGTCCCGGTGATCGCCCAGCTGGTGCAGGCCGACGAGGACACCGTCCGCGACGTGGTCCACCGGTTCAACGAGATCGGTCTGGCCGCTCTGGACCCTCTGTGGGCGGGAGGCCGTCCCCGCCTTCTCAGTCCTGACGACGAGGACTTCGTCGTCCAGACGGCCACCACCCGCCCCTCCAGGGTCGGCCAGCCCTTCACCCGCTGGTCAATCCGCAAACTCGCCGACTACCTGCGCAGAGTCCACGGCCGTGTGATCCGGATCGGGCGCGAGGCGTTACGGTGCCTGCTCGCCCGCCGCGGCGTCACCTTCCAGCGCACCAAGACCTGGAAGGAGTCCCCGGACCCCGCGCGTGATGCCAAGCTCGACCGAATCAAGAGGTCCTGGAGCGGTTCCCGGACCGGGTGTTCGCGTTCGACGAGTTCGGGCCGCTCGGCATCCGCCCCATTGCCGGCTCCTGCTGGGCACCTGTCGGTCATCCTGAGCGGCATCCCGCGACCTACCACCGCACTCATGGAGTGCGGACTTCCACGGTTGCTACTCGGGCGGCGACGACACCCTGTGGGGTGTCAACCGACGCAAGAAGAGCGCCGCGAACACGCTGGCTGCCCTCCGGTCGATCCGCGCGGCCCGCCCGGACGGCGCCCCGATCTACGTCATCCTGGACAACCTGTCCGCCCACAAGGGCCAGCAGATCCGGCGCTGGGCGAAGAAGAACCGCGTCGAGCTGTGCTTCACCCCGACCTACGCGTCCTGGGCCAACCCGATCGAGGCCCACTTCGGCCCGCTGCGTCAGTTCACGGTCGCCAACTCGAACCACCGCAACCACACCGTCCAGACCCTGGCCCTGCACGCCTACCTGCGCTGGCGCACCAACGCCCGCCACCCCGACGTCCTCGCCGCTCAATGCCGCGAACGCGCTCGCATCCGCAGCGAGAAGGGCATCCGTTGGGGCGGGCGGCCGGCGAAAGTCGCGCGACCCCCTGGGACAGCACCAGCAACACTGGTGCCATGACCGTTGATCGTGAGGCGCTTCAGGCCAGTTGGAACCGAGCCCGTGGCCACCTCGACACTGCTCGGGCCCACCTGGCGTGCCTGCCCGACATCGAACTCTCAGCGGCGCTTGAGCTCCTGGAGCACAACGAGCTGGGCCTCGCCTTCGACTGCCTGGTCGACCTCGGCGACGACCTCGACACGCCACTGGCCTTCTGGCAGCACCTGGACCGAGCAGCCCGTGGAACGCGGCTCTACAGCGACGCGCTGCACAAGCCCCACCTCACGGCTGCCGACCTCTGCCGTCGCCATCTCGCAGCCGCATCCGAGCAGGACTGACCGCTGACCCGGCGAACCTTCCCGGTCAGAGCACTAGGCAGCGGCGCAGCCCCGGTGCCGTCCGGGTTCACGACGTGAAGCTGATGACCGCCGTCCCGGTGAACCACGTGTCGTCGTCGAGTTTGGTGAAACGCAGGAAGTACTCCCCGTCTTCCGGCGCGTAGAAGTCGGCGCGCACGCCCTTGGCGCACTTGAGGTTGTGCCCTTCCAGACGGGTGTCGCCGTTCCACCGGTCGCGGATCAGTTCGACGTGGAACTGCTGGTTGGGCCCGTTGCAGTCGGTGATCGCGAACGTGGCTTTGCCGTACTTCTGGTCCCAGGTGCGGGAGTCGAGCTTGTACTTGAAGGAGAAGTTCACCGTCCTGCTGGCCGCGCTGGCCGCCGTTGTCTGCGCCAGCGCGATCGAGGCGACGCAGAGGGCAACGGCTCCGAAACGCACGAGGTGACGTGTGGTCATGCGGACCCTCCCGTAGACGGTTTGATGACCAACCATCTCAACGATGGAGCTGCGCCGAAATCGCTCAGGAGGGTGAAGACGCCTTCCACCACGAGTGCTGGCGCGTTGACGCGGACCACCCGACTGTGCTGCGCCCGGAGGCCGTCAGGCCGCCCGGGGACAGATACCGGCCAGGCACCGAGCGCGCCGGCCACCGACCCGGGCGAGCTGCCGCGCCGACGGGGCGGGCAGTCACCACGCCGGGCGCAGTCTCGGAGGGCAGTAGTCCTTCCACAGTGCGGCCTGTCCGGCGCCGCGCCGGCGGGGTACGCCGCTCAGCCCGGTGATCCGGTGCTGTGCCACGGCCAGGGCGCGGTGGCCGTCGACGGGCCGGAACGCAGGACACCGCGGCGGGGGTCCCAGTTCTCAAGGTGGCCGAACAGGGTGTGCACCGTGGTCGTGCCGGTGGGGCCGGATTCCACGTGCAGGCGCATCGGCGTCCAGTCGTGGCAGTGGGGGAGCAGTTCGGCCAGTTGCCGCTCCGTTGCCGCGTCGCCGGTGTCGCTGGGGACCCACGTCCACGCGCCGTCGGTGAACGCGGTGGTCCAGTTCCACCGGGACTCCTCCCGGCGCTTGTCCGCCCAGTGCAGCTGCTCCTGGCTGCCGCGGGCGGCGCGCTCGGCCGCCCGGGCGGCCGAGCGGCCCGGACGGCGGCGGAAAGGCTCGGCGGTGCTGCTCAGATGCCCCAGGACAGGCCACGCGGTCGTACCGGCGGGAGCGCCGCGGCGCAACTCTGGTCGACCTCGGTGGCAAGAGGGTGGGAGCTCCACCACCACTGCTGTACCAGCATCAGGCCCTGAAGGTCTTGCCGGTGGCCGTGTCGGCAAGAACGGCTCCCGGCGCCGGCGGCACTGGGAAGTCGCCGCCCCGCTGCTCGACAAGGCGGTCGATGACCTTGCGCTGAGCGGCGGCGGAGCCGCGGAAGGCGACCATGGGGTTGATCTGCCACACGTCGTCGCCCTGTCCCTGGGGCGAGATCAGCAGGAAGCGGTCGGACAGTTCCTGCACCGCCGCGGCGATCTCGTCGGCGTCTGCATCAAGGCGGGCCGCCAGGTCCTCGGGGTCCAGCTTCACCAGGCCGTGGCCGTTGAGGTCGTCGCCTTGCGAGCCGGCGGCGGTCGGTTCGGTGAAGGCGGTCAGGAGTACGGCACGGGCGAGGTGACCGATGTCGTAGTGGGGAAGATTTTGCAGCGCCTTGGTGGAGACCGTCGTGTACGACGAGGCGATGTTCGCCGGCGGAAAGACGTAGCCCTTTCGGTACGGGTCCTCCGTGGTCGGCCGTTCGTCGGAGTCCAGATACTCGGTCGAGGCAGTTTTCCTTCTTCCTCACCTGCAACGTCCTCCACCGACGGTGCTGTGCGGTTCAACGACTGCCTTTCCGCGGTCACTGCACCCCGGGTCCGAACCCGCAGGTCCGACTCGTCGCCAGGACAGCCGCAGGGGTTCACCAGCGAAGGAGGCCGCGTCCGCGGGCTGGCGGCCGGGATGGGTCGCTGCAGCGCCAGTGGTGCTACAGCGCTGCTGCCTCGAGTGCCGGGCGGCCGATGGTCCACCGGTCGCCCGGCAGTCGCACGAAGGCCCGGTGTGCGGCCATCTCCCGGCGTAGCCGGGCCGCCGGGACCGTGAGGTCGTCGCGGTCGGCAAGTGCGTCGCGCAGTTCCGTGGCGGTCAGGGGGGCGCCGTACCGGGCGAGGAGGCGGGCGGCCCTCTGCTCCAGGGCGGGGAAGGGGGTGGCTTCCACCACGGTGAGGGTCCGGCTCAGGTCGGTGTGCTGTTGCTGGGCGTCGGCGACCGCCTGCAGCACCGGCTCGGTGATCTTCCAGAGTCCGGAGAGCAGGGGCCGCCACCCGGCGGTCAGCCGGCCGGTCTGCCACAGGTACCAGAGCGCTCCGGCCACGGCGGCTGCTGTCAGCCCGGGACGGCGGGCTGCGACGTCCACGAGGGCGCCGACGCCCGACATCGTCGCCTCCAGCACGCACCCGGCGAGGATCACCGCGTTGGAGCCGTGCGCCTCCAGTCCGGCCGTCAGCAGCAGGGTCTGCGCCGTCGCCAGCGAGTCCATGACCGCGAACGGCTCGAACACCTTGTCCCGGGTGAACAGCACTGCGGGGCCCAGGAGTTCGGCCAGCGCCATCGTCGGGGCATCGTCCGGGTCGCCCCGGCGGGCCGTGGGCACCCCCGGGGCCTGGTGCAGGATGTGCCGCGCTCCGGGGGAGAGGTGGTCGCGGATCTCCAGCTCCACCACCCGCACCTGCGGAAGCACGTGCTCGCGCAGTGCGGCAGCCGCCGCCGAGGCGGGGATCTCGAAGGTGCCGGCCATCTTGGGCAGGTGCTGCTCCAGTTCCTCCAGCACGTGCGGCGCCATGTAGGGGGTGGCCCGCCGGGTGCCGGCCAGCGCGGCCAGCGGGTGGTGCGCCCGTCCGCGCTTGGCCTGGCTGCACGCCTCGACCAGGAGGACGTTGGTGTCCAGCACCGCCACCAGCATCCGCCCGCGCAGCGCCATCGGGTTGATTGCCGTCGGGTTCGACGGCAATGCCGCGGGCACCGCGCGGGGCCGGGGGAGATCGGGAGCCATGGGCCCAGTGTGGCCGTCGCCCGGGGTGGTGAACAGCAAATTCCGGCTCCGCCCCCTTGAGCGAGCCCGCCGGCTCGGCGTCGGTGCGCTGAGCCGGCTCGGGTCAGGCGCGCCGTGATCCGGTGAGGTGGAACCAGCCGGTCCGCCGCTTGCGCCGCTGGGGCGGGCAGGCCTGGACGGCGGGCGCAGGGCGGGCAGCGGGCGCGGCCGGCCTGGCCGGGGCCCCGGGGAGTTCGAGGTCCGGGTCGACGACGAAGAGGTGCTCGTCGGCGACGGTGGTGCGCAGTCCCGCGTCGGCGAGGAAGCCTTGGAGAATCAGGTTGTTCACCGTGCGGGCGCTGGGCGCGCCGTCGCGGGTGCGGCAGACGTTGACGGCCATGTGGGGAGTTCGGGCATCGGGCTGCCGTCCCACTTGATCAGGCCCGGGCGCGGGAGCCAGGTGAGGCCGCCGATGCCGACGGCCTTGAGAATCGTGCTCGCGCCGGAGTCGACCTGCCTCGGCTTGTGGAACAGGGCGTTGTACTCGACCCCGGCGACGCGGTTGCGGCAGTGCTGGCCCGCCTCCGCACGGCACTTGGTGCACCGGGTCGCTACGCAGGCGCTGTAGGCGCGCCGTATGGCTGCGGTCTTGTCGTCCATGGCGAGATCATGGAACGCCGGACCGCCCCGCGCAGGTGTTTGCCGATTTTCCCCCCGTACGGGGCGTGTTCGGCTATAGGACGGCGGATGATCAGCCCCGAACAACTCGTCTGAACACAGCAATGCGGCCGCCGTCCGACGGGTCCCGGTGCCGCCACAGGATCGGCCTGTCGGCGGCGGGGAAGGAAAAGGCCCGGACAGCAGCCCGGACCCATACCGGGCAGCCGTCAGCCGGCCAGACTCCGAAGCTGGGCCAGCGTCAGTTCCTGCGTGCGTCGGGCGGCTTCGCTCTGGACGAAGGACTCACGAGCTGCTGGATATACTCCGCGAGCGCGCCGGGGCCGCCCCCGCCGTAGCCGACTCCGTAGCCGCGTCCGCTTCGTTCGGGCAGGAAGGTGAGCACGCCGCGGCGGCTGGTCCTCATCCAGAACAGGCCGGTTCGCTGGTCGATGATGAGGGAGGTTCACGTCTCCTCTCCTCTCCCTCACCGGCGACCAGGCCGCGGCCCTCGCCCTGACCGAGGACGAGGGCGAGGTCCGCGAAGTGATCGGCGAAGCACTGGCCGACTGCTTCAACGCCGGAGGGGGCTACGCCGGCTTCGCGCCGGATGACTTTGAGTACGACACCGACGACTTCGAGCTGACCTGAACCGATCACCACACGGGAGATCGGGACCACGGGCGCCCGTCAAATGGAGGGCTGGATGATTATGACGGTCATGCTCGGCGATGAGCGGCTTCGTGGAGGGGCAGACGGCGAGGTCGACCGCATAATTTCGAAGGTCATGGCTGAGCTTGAATACGGAGATCAGGCCTGGATCTCCCTCGGCAGTGAAGCGAGCGAAGAGAACGAGCGCCCTAATAATTATCTCGTGGTCTCCTTGAACAGGTCGACAGGTTACGGAGGTTTTGTGTGGTTTGTTGACGCAAGATTTCCGAATCAAGGAGGGATTTACGACTCGATCTGGGTCTCTGACACTCCCGAGCCGCCACGGGAAGACCCTGACGTGATCACGGATCTCCACTGCCCGGTTTTTCTCGACCGAAAGAGCGCAATTCCGCTGGCCACCGTCCGCGAAGTGATCGAGGAGTACTGGCGGGCGGGGACCGCCGACAGGCCGAGCCGCATCGACTGGGTTCCGGGGCACATGAACGGGAGTCGTACCGACGCTGAAACCCCTCCCGAGCGAATTTCCACCACGGCGGAGTCTGCGCTCGACGGCCTCATGGCGGCGATTTGCTCAGGAGCAATTCCCACCGAAGAGTAGTGACGCTGTCCCGCTTGACGTGGGAGAAGAACAGCGTCGCCATCGCCGCCGACGAGTCGATCGGTACAGCGCACGTGTTCCGGCGGACGTCTGGGAGGCGGACGCCACCGTCCTCGGCACAGTCGTCGCCGTCCTGCGCCGCCTGTAGCGCCGGTCAGGCGGCCTGCACGCAAGACGCTGATAAGCGGGACGAACTCTGTAAAAGATCGTCAGTGACCCATTGGAGCTGCCTCCCCTTCCGTGTAGAGGGATACTGGAGGATCCTGCAGGGCCGTCGTCTCCATCCAATAAACCTGATACCCCTGATGCATGGCAATACAACAGCCCCATCAGGCAGATTCATCCCCTCAGGATTGTCGGAGAAGAAATCATCAGCCGCTCGCCGCATATCGCGAATCGCAGGGAAGAAAGCGTCGGTCCCACGGAGGATCCTGCCAGCACTACGCCCCATCAAGGACGGGAACTCCCTATACCGTTCCGGGATCCTCCGGACGCCCCACGACTCGCGAAGTCGGTCAATTTCAGCATCGGTCATCCCTGTGACGGAACCAGGGTCGGTCCTCTTTGCGCTCTCAGCGATATCCGGGATCAAAAGCATCAGCCGACTCCCCATGAAATGTTGACCCGGATGTCAGGAAACGCCTTCTCGAGCTGCTTAATTAGACCCTTATAGCTGTCGCGTACTTCGTATTCTGAGTATAGGTCTATCACTCCCTTGGATTCAGGGGTGAGGCGGTTGCGCCAGTGTTTCGAAAATGCGAGTCTCCGAATCGTGGGGTCGAGTGCCGGGGTCAAACCTTCGAGTGGCAGGCATGCTAGTCAGTCCTACCCGGGCGTCGGCGAGCGCCTGGTCGACGCCCCGCCTGCGGCTGCCGCTCCGGTGCTGCTGGAGGCGATGACGGACTCCACCCTCCGGTGGCGCTGAACACCCTGCACGCTGTCGGCCGGCGGTGCCTCGCTGGCCCGATGGACGAGCAGCTGCCGCACGCCGGGTCCTGTCCCTGACCCAGTTGCGGGCCGCGCTCAAGCGCGCCGGCCGCCAGCGTGGCCGAACGGCTGCGCGAGGTTTTCCGGGGCGACCTTGTTCGCCACCCCGACGCGGTCGAGGACACCTTCGGCCACCAGCTGGCCGCCCTGTTGAAGCAGTTCGACGCGGCCTGCCAAGCCGGTGACGACCTCGCCCAAGCGGTAGAGGCCGCCTTCCGCGAGCACCCCGACGCCGAGATGTACCTCAGCTTCCCCGGCCTCGGCGTCCAGCTCCCAGCCTGCGTCCTGCGGTGCGCTGGTAGTGGGTGTGTTCCATGGGTACGGTGTCGCGCCCGCAGAGTGTGGTGGGCGGGGGGTCCTCGGAGACGTCCGGGGGCTGCGGGCGGGCGGGCGAGGGGCGTGCCCGGCCCCGAGGGGTGGGCCGGGCACGGGCGGGTGTGCGCTGCTAGCCGATGCTGAACTGGTCGGTGACGCCGAAGACTTCGGTGGTGTCGCGGTTGCAGCCGCTGCCGACGGGGTCGAAGAGGGTGCTGCGGGTGACGGCCTTGCCGAGGCCGCTGCCGGCGGTGACGGTGCCCTTGCTCTTCATCCGGTAGCGGATGAGGTTCCCGCCGGCTTCGTGGGTCATGACGACCTGGTCGTACTTGACGGTGGTGGTGTCACCGGTGTCCCAGGTGTAGGTGACGGTCTCGGTGCTGAAGGTGGGGAACGGGTCCTGGCAGGTGGAGTCCCAGATGACCGGGTCGGCCTGGTTGAGGGTGCTGCTCGCGCTGCCGGTGCAGCCGCGGTAGCTGGTGCGGTGGGTGGCCGAGACGGTGCGGCCGTCGGTGCTGGGGGCGGGCTGGAACAGCCAGCTCTCGGTCTGCTGGATGCCGCCGAGCGTGGTGGAGCAGCGGACGGTGAAGTTCGGGTTCGGCGCGGCGGCGACGGTCGCGGCGGCCGTTGCGGCGGCGGTGGCCGACCGGTCGGAGCCGGCCGCGGCCGCGGCGGGCAGGAGAGCGGCCGACACGGCGGCGAGGGCGGTCAGGGTGGTGAGCGCGGTGCTGATTCGGCGCATGGAGTGGCTCCGTTCGTGAGACAGTCCCCTGCGCTTCTCATCGGATTCGTGCACGACCTATGTGAGTGTCTTCGCTCGCACGAGTGATACCTCCGGCGTTCACGTCCCAGCTGTCAGCCAGGCTCCTTCTCCCATTCCCCCACTGCCAGCAGTTCGTACGGTTCTGCTGGCGGCTGTGATCCCCTGCTCGCGGTGCCCTCTCCTCCGCGGGTCAATGGCAGGTGCGGCCCCGCCCTGCACGGATCGGCGGCGAACACCTCGCAGGCGAGGGCCCGCGCCCAGGCCGTGGTGCGATCGCGGCCGGAGGCACCGCAGAAGCGGTAGCCATTCGGAGGGATTGGTCCGATTTGCCGGTGGGCGGGCGAGATTCAGCGGCCCGTAGCCGGGGCCCGCCTTCACAGCACTTCCATCTTTGTGCGTATGATCCGGCACCGGATCTTGGGCCGTCACCGCGGCATGCGGTACGCGGCCTGCGCGGATCCGCTCGTACTTCCACCCTTGTGCCGGCGCGCTGCGGCGTGCCGGTTGACCCTGTGAGGTCTGCATGAAGCTGCGCCGTGCCATGGCCATATCCGCCGCCACGACGCTGGTCGCCGGTGTCGCCCTCGTGGCCGCTCCGGCGGCCCTGGCCGCTCCCGCCGTCTCCGCCGCGGCCGTTGCCGCCCCCAAGCTCGGCGGCACCGTGTCCCTGAAGGACTTCCCCGCCACCGTCGCGGCCGGCGGAGCCCAGATCACCTTCACCGAAACCGTCACCAACAGCGGCGACGACGCGGTGGCCCTCCCGGTGGTCTTCCTGACCTCGGTCGGCGACCTGTCCACCGGCCAGGTCAAAGCCCAGTTCCAGAACCCCTACACCCACAAGTGGGTCGACGCACAGGTGGAGGGCGACGGGCCCGACGGCCCGGGCGTCGCGCTCATCCTGGGAAGCAGCGACGAAGCCGAACCCGACGAGAACTCCGTGGTCTTCGTCCCCGCAGGCAAGAGCGTCAACATCCAGGTCCGGCTGAACGTGACCGCCGACGCCGCCGCCGGCGCGGCCACCGCCCAGCCCTACGCCGTCCTGTTCCCCGCCTCCGAATCCGAACAGGAGCCCGACGGAGACGGCTTCCTCGAAGGCGCGAAGAAGGCCTTCACCATCACCGCACCCGGCGGCACCTCCGCCTCCCCCTCCGCCACCACCAAGCCGTCCACCTCGGCCTCGGCAGCGCCATCGTCCTCCGCCAAGCCCTCAGCGCCGGCATCGTCCTCCGCCAAGCCCTCCGCCTCCGCCCCGGCCAAGCCGTCCGCGTCGGCGCCGTCCTCGACCGCGCCCGCCGCGCCGTCCGGGCTGCCCACCAAGAAGCCCTCCGCCACCACGGTCGACGAAGCCAAGAAGCAGGCCCAGACCAGCCTTGCCAGCACCGGCGGCGGCAGCGACTCCACCGCCATCGCCGCCACCGGCGCCGCCGCACTCGCCCTGGGAGCCGGCACCCTCGTCCTGCTGCGCCGCCGTCGTACCAACACCCACCGCGCCAAGTAGGCCCGCACCCCGGCCCCGCCGGGACCGGATACCGGCCCCGCCACCTGGTGCCCATCAGGCGGCAGAGCCGGTATGCCACCCCCTTCCGCACCGCTGCGCCCGCTGACCGCCGACTACCGCTGCGCGGCGGGCGGGTGGCCGCCGGTCGTCGACTTCGCGTTCGCGGCGGCTCCGGCCGGGGGGAGCGCGGAATCACTTGGGCACGTGGACGATGTCGCAGCTGATACCGGGGACGCCGGCCATCTTGGAGTCGGTGGTCAGCAGCGGGCACAGCAGGGTCTCGGCGAGCGCGATGTACAGCGCGTCGCCGACGTAGGTGTTGTCCCGCAGCTCCCACGCCCGCAGCAGCAGGCCGGGGATCGGGATCCGCTGGACATCCAACGCGTCCAGGTCCGCGATTGCCGCGCCGGCGTCCTTCTCGGTGAGAGCGCCGCGTTGCATCATCCGCACGATCGCCCGGCTCGCCTCGTGGTCCAGGTGCGCCGGCGCGTACACGTCCTCACCCACCAGCCGCGCCCGCACCCGCTCGGCAACCGCCCCGGTACCGGTCAGCAACTCCACCGTCGCGCTGGCATCGATCACGATCACCGCGACCCACCCTGCTGCTTCTCCGCCCACGCCTCCAGCAGGTCGGCCATCGTCAAGTCCTCCGGAAGGGCCGCCAACTGCTCCGGCGCCGCTGCGCCATGTTCGGCCAGGACCACGCGAACGGGGCTGAGCGCCCAGACCAGATCGCTCGCGGCCTGTGCCTTGTGCGGCGCCGCACGGAAGATCTCCAGCAGCTCCTCGAGCCTGCTTTCCAGGGGCGTTGTGCCCGGGACCGGGTCCTCGCTGTCGGCGCCGGCGCGGATGTCCTGGAGGGCTTCGTCGATCTGGTCGCTGCTCGGGCGCAGCTCCGCGGAGCGGGCCCGCTCCGCGATCCGCTCGAGGTCGGTGGCCTCCATGGGCCGCGGTCCCAGGTGCGCGGGGGCCAGGAGGTGGAGCAGCGCGGCCGGGACGACGGCGGCGACGGGCCTGCCGTAGCGGGTGATGGCGGTGACCCGGCCGGTGTGCTCGGCCAGCGTCACGATCCTCGACAGCTCGGCGCGGGCGTCGGCCAGCGCGACCGTCGGCACGTTCGCCGGCAGCTCCGGCCGGCCCTGCGGGTCTGCGGTCATGTAAAGACTTTACAACTCGTCGCCGGACGCGACCGGCCCCGCGAGCACGTGGGTGGAGAAACGGAGGGACCGCCCGGCAACGCCGCGCGGTCCCTGCTGTCGGGCGGGCCCATGCGCCAACACGGCCCGCTCCGGTGTTCCCGATGTTGTTGGAGTGATCAGCGCCTCCGGGCTCCCCACCATCAGGTTGGGACGACGCCTACCTGATGGTCACATCCAGCCACAGCGGCCACAAGCAGATGTTGCAGAAACCCGCTTCAAACTCAGGTTTGGATTGCTCTGGCCAGCCTCAACACGCCTGCCATCGCACAAAGTTAGCTGCCGTCACATGGATGACTGGGCATCAATCCTCCCTCCGTTCACGGATTCGATTGGGAATCGCCCGTATGCCTGACAGAGTGTTGCTTCGATCGGTTCGTTCATGTGACGCCAACCACAGAACAGCCGACCTGTTGGAGTAGTCAGTGGTATAGGAGGCATCCCTCATGCCGAGGAAGAACAAGAAGCACGTCCCCGTCCCCGCCGAGTGCGCCACCCACACCGATCGCCGCAGCCCGCGTCCGTCCTGGCTCCCGGGCCGATCCGAGGCGCTCGTCATCATCGTGGTGATCGCCATCGCCACCGCCCTGGTGGACAGCGGGATGTCCGTCGGCGCCGCCGTCGAACTCGTCGGCGGCGGATGGCTCGTCGTGACCCGGCTGCGGAGGGAACGGGCCTAGCGCAACCGCCGCCCCCGCCGATGGGCCGCCGAGAGAACCCGATTGAGGCAGACGAGCCGGCACTGGGCCGCCTGGCCGCCTGGCTGCGCGAACAGCGCGAGCAGGCCGGGCTGACCTACCGCGAGATCGCCGATCGGACGAACTACCACCACACCACCTTGCAGCGGGCCGCCAAAGGCCAGCGACTGCCGAGCTGGGCCGTCGTTAAGGCCATCGCCACGGCATGCGACGCCGACCTGAAGACAGCCCGCAAGAAGTGGAGCCACGCCAAGTACTGGGCCCACGTCCCCCGCGCACCGGCGGGCCAGCCCCGACGGGCGCCCCGGCGCCTCAACCCCGACCACGTCGAATCCTTCGCCGACCTGCGCCGTGTCATGCACGAGATGCGCCGCAAGGCGGAATGGCCCTCCCTCGAGGACCTCGACGAACGGGCCAAGGAGGTCGGCGACCGCCTGCCGCCCAGCACCATGGCCCTGGTCCTCAAAGGCGAAGCACCCCTGCACAAACCGGTCTTCACCGCCTTCATGCGGGCCTGCCGGGTCAAGGAACACCGCATCGTCCTGTGGCAGGCGGCATGGGAGCGAACCAACAACGCTCGCGCCCACGTACCGATGACCGCAAGGACCTACCAGCGCGAGTTCAACCGCGCGATGAAAAGCTCCGCCCACAGCCTCCCGACAGAGATCCTGTTCAAGCTGTGGGTGGCGATGAAGACCAACGCGGCCGCGGACCGGCGCGACAACACCGCACCGCCCGCCGCCGCAGGGCACAGCGGAGCCCAGGGCCCCGTGCCCTCCGCCTGAACCAACCCCGGGGACAGGACCACCATCCTGTCCCCGGGCGCCCCTTCCACCCCGCACGGCCGATCCGGACCGGGAACACCCATGCCTGCCACCCACCGCACCCACGCACCCGACCTCGGTCTCACCGCACTACGCGAACTCCACCACGACACCTACCTGCGCTACGCCGCACTGCTCCTGCCCGCGGCCGGCAGCGCCGACAGAGCGCTCCGCGAGGCCTTCGCCGACCTCGCCGACAGCTGGCGCGATGCCCTCGCCACCGCCAGCCCCATCGCCTGCGCCTGGCAGACCGTCAGGCAGCACGTCCGCCACCTCGCCGGCCCCGGCCCCCTCGGCCCGGTGGTCCACCTCACCACCGACCAGCAGGACCTCTTCCTCCTGTACGTCGTTCTTGATCTCTCCGAACAGGCCATCGCCGCCCTGACCGGGACCGAGGAAGCCGCAGTCCGCACCCAGATCCGGTCCCTCGACACCCAGCGTGCTTGGTGAGCAGGTGCAGCACGCACAGCACAGCGGTGTCGAGCGCCTTGTGATAGCCCCGGCGCCACTTGCTGCGCTGCCAGCGGCATCGGCCTCCCGGATCTGCTGCGCCTCCGCCCGCAGTGCCTCGGCTTCGGCGCGGGTCTCGGCGACGTCGGCCTGGGCCTCCGCGAGGTCCTCGCGGGCGCAGGGAGGGACGCGACGATCTGCCCTCGTATTCGTCGGGGGAGCGCCCCGCCGCCCCGCTGCTGCCCGCCCGGCGCAGCCGGCTGCGGTGACTGGCCGACATAGCTCTGGCTCCGGGCAGCGTTTGCCCGGAGCCAGAGGCGGGAGTGGGGTCAGTTGACGCGGAGGGTCAGGTTCTTCGGCCAGCCGGCCCGGTCGAGGCGGGAGAAGAGGTCCTTGATGTCGGTGGGGGTGAGCTTGATGCAACCCAGGGACTGGTAGTCCATGTCTCCGTTCCACCGCCAGATGTCGTCGTCCATGAACGGCACGTCGGGGGCCTGGGTGCCGTCGCTTCGCATCTCGCTGTGGATGAACAGATTGGTGCGCGTGGCCGGCTTCTGGCCGGGCTTGGGCTTGCAGGCCTTGTCCTCGAGCTGGATGGCGTAGCCCCTGACCGCCGTGTAGGAACCGGCGCCGCGGTCGGTCATGTGACCCTCGACCTTGTAGGTCCCGCTGGGCAGCCATCCCTCGCTGCCGGCGCACTCGTCCGTGGATCCCTTTCCGGAGCCGGCCCGGTAGCTCTTGAGGACCTTGCCGTCGTGGACGAGGGACAGCTTCGACCACATGGGGTTCTTCTGGTTCTTGTCGAACTGCAGGTAGTACCCGCTCTTGCTGGGGGCGGGCTTCTGGGTGTTGTGGCCGGCGGCGAGCGCGGTGCGGGTGTCGGAGCCGGCGATGCCGTCGGCCTTCAGGCCGTGGGCTCGCTGGAAGTCCCGCAGCGCGGCAGCGGTCTTGGGGCCGAAGATGCCGTCGACGGCCAGGCGGTGGCCCTGCGTGTTCAGCTGCCGCTGCAGGTTCTTGACGCTCTCGCCGCGGTCTCCCTGCCTGGGGGAGGAGTGGTCGGCGGCTGCGGTGGTGGTGTTCTTGGTGCGGCGGGCGTCGTCGGCGTGGGCGGCGACGCTGGCCCCGGTCAGGGCGAGGCCGATCAGGAGGGTGGAGGCGATCGTTCGGGCGGTGCGGTGCTTGGGCAGGGCGAACTTCATGGCGGTGACTCCTTGAGGTTGATGGTGGGGCGGCTGTGCTGCGGGAAGGACGAGGGGCGCTGTGCGAGCCGGGGAAGTCCGCTCTGCGGGGGGCCGGTCGAGGTGCCGGCCCCCCGCAGGCGGCTGGTGTCAGTTCTGGGGCCAGCCGCAGTGGACGTGGGTGTCGTGGTTGCGGTCGCCGGGGCCGAGGACCTGGGTGGCGCCGAGGAAGGTGCAGGCGCTCTGGAGGCGTTCGGCGAGTTCCCTGCCCTTGCCGGACATGGCGACGTGGACTCCGTTGATCTCATTGACGTCGAAGGTGGTTCCGGCGTAGTGCCAGGACGTCTTGCTGTGGTCGCCGCCGGCGAGTTCGGTGATGTTGAGCCGGAACCCGTGGTTGGCGTTGAGCTGCAGCAGGCCGCGCAGCATGTCCGTGTCCAGGTCCACGCGCTTGCCGTGGGCGTCGCCGTACCGGCTGGTCAGCGCGCTCTTTCCTGCCGCGGTGTCGCGGAGGTTGCTGCGGGCGGACGACTCGGGGTCCTGCCCCTTGTGCCCGGAGTGGAAGTCGTCCGCCGTGATGCCCGGCCGGCGGACGATCTGCTGAGCCAGCTCGGCCCGGTTCCCCGTGATCCGCAGGCCGGGCGCCGCCGCCAGCGCGGCCCGGGTGCGCGGGCCGACGAGTCCGTCGACCTTCAGAGCGTGGGCGCGCTGGAACTTCTTGACCGCCTTCTCCGTCGGGCTGTCGAACACGCCCGTCACCTTCGTGGTGCTGCCCAGCAGGACCAGGCGGCGCTGGAGCTCACTGACGGCCTCGCCCTTCGACCCGGGGCAGAGCGTCGCGGGCTTGGAGATGTCGACGCTTCGCTGGGCGCCCGGCGCGATTCGGTCGGCCCACGCGGAGAGCGAGGGGGAGCCGGCGGCGTTCGCGCTCGCGGTGGCGACGGCCAGCAGCAGGCCGGCCGTGGCGATGACGGCCTTCCCGCGGCGGCCCCGGGCAAAGGCACCGGCACCGGAGGAGGTCTTCTCGGAGCGCCGCAGGAACGAGGCGATGCTGCGGGCGTTGGGCTTGGTGGTCATGATCATTCCTTCGTGGTGTGGTGAATCCGGCAGGTGAGGTCGGTCAGGGATCAGCGGCGGGGGCGGTTGAACCAGGCGACGGTTTCGGGGCGGGTGGCGAGGTAGACCAGCAGGGCGCCGGGTGCGAGGGCGACCAGCGCCCGGATGACGGCGTTTCCGCTGTTCTCGCCGCTGAGGGCGAGGGCCAAGGTGCCCAGCAGGCACTGCCAGCCGCCGAAGACGAGCACGGCGGTGCGCAGCGAGTGCCCGCCCCGGCCGGCCCGTACCGCCAGCGCGATGGCGATGACGGTGTGGGCGGCGGTCCACGCCAGGCCGAACTGCGCGAGGGTCACGCCGGCCTGCGCGGCCTGCTCCTGGCTGCTGGTCGCGCCCGCGAACCAGGCGCCGCGATACGGGGTGAACGAGTCGAGCAGCGCCTGGGCCTGCAGGAGCGTCACCAGGGCCAGTACCAGGTTCAGCGCGGTCGGCGCGACCAGGGCGATCCGGGCGAGCTTCACCGACCGCGGCATCGCGGCGGTGGGAGTGGCGGGCAGCTGTGCCTGTTCGATTCCCGGCTCCGGGATGAACGGGGCGAACGCGGGCCTCGGCGGCACGAGCGCGGCCTGCCCGCCGGTGAGCGCGGACGGCCCACTGGTGGCCGCGGATGCGAAGCCGACCGGGTCGAAACGGGTGTTGTTCTGCGTTCCGTTCTGCACTGTCATTCCTTCGGGTACGTGCCTGCGATCGGGCATGACACAGCACGCCCGGCAGGCATTGGATGGGAGGCTGCCGGGCTGTCTTCACCGGCTGACCATCACTCTTGCATGACGGATCGTCAGGTCTCTACGCTGTGGCCCCCGTTGGCCCATGCGGAAGAATCCGTGTCTATACATGGGCTATGACCTGCGACTATGCGCAGATCGAGGCGAAGGGTGGTACACAGCAATGCCGCACAGCCGAGATGCCGACGAGTCCGGGCCCACCACCGCACGTGTGGAGCTGGCCGAACTGCTGCGCAAGTGGCGCCTCGGAGCTCCGGACGAGCCCGCGCAGGGAGCGGTGGCGAGGAAGGTCGGTCTGGCCCAGCCGACACTGTCCCGCTACGAGACCGGCGCCCAGGTTCCGCCACGGAAGGTCGTCCGCCTCCTCGCCGAGCACTACGGCCGGCCTGCGGCCGATCTCGAGCACGCGATCGGCGTCTGCGCGAGGGCCGAGCAGGAGGCCCGCGGCGGCGAAAGGGCCGAGCAGGCCGAACCCGGGCCGAGCGCCGACACCTCCCGCCCCCCTGCACGCCGGCAGCGGCTGCTGTGGCTCGGAGGGGTCCTCGCACTCGTCGCCGCCGGCGGCGGTGCCTATGCGGCGTGGGGCAGGTCCGGCCCGGCGGGGCACACGAACCAGGCGGCCCCGCCTGCCGGGGCGTCCGCAGCGCCGTCGCCGAGGGCGACGGCATCCTGTTCCGGCATCGCCTGCCTGCACAAGGAGCCCTCGAACACGATCTGCCAGTACGACGCCGTCACCACCGCCGACGGGCGGGACTTCGGGGTGTACGTCGAACTGCGCTACAGCCCGATCTGCCGTGCGAGCTGGGCCCGAATGGACGGCGGATCACCAGGAGACAGGATCCAGGTGTTCGGGACCGAAGGCAGCCCGCCCGAACTGGAGGAGTACGGCCAGCAGTCCGGACACACCGCCCACACCAAGATGGTGCAGGCACCGGCACCCGCCGGCGCCCGAGCCTGCGCAGTGATCCAATCCAGAGGAACCGTCTGCTCGACCGCTCTCCCCGCCACCCCCGCGACCCAGTCCAAGGCAACCACCCAGAGCGGCTGAACCGTCGGACACCACGCAGCAGCCAGCCAGCCAGCCGGACGGGCGCGCTCGCGGACACAACGGCGCGTCAACTCGGTGCCCCGAGGCGCGGCTTGCTGCCCGTGCGCCCTTCGCGGCCGCGTCGCCACCACGTCCGGGCCCTCCTCGATGCCGATCGCAGTCAGCAAGTCCTCCTGTCGCTGCCGCTCCTGTCGGCGAACACCCCGCGCTGCGCGGCGGCCCAGTGGCCGAGCCGCTCGTCTTCGAAGACCGCATGGGCTGGAAGCACCGCCCGTGGGCCCGGCAGTCGGATTTCTGTCACGAGGTGCTCCGGCCGCAGGGACGGCTCCGGCCGGGGGGTGGGTTCGGGCTGGATGCGGGCATGGGCGAGGCCTCCACCGTGCTGCGGCGGGGCTCGCAAGGTCCCGCCGGTCAGGAGCGGCGTCGACGTCCCCGGCCCGTTCGACTCCCGCCGGGACCGCGCCGTGGTGCCGTTACGCCGAGTCGGAACCGGCAGGGTGTCACCTCGCCGGATCAGCGGGCGCTCCGCCGCAGCCGTTCGGGGGTCCGTGGGCGCCGGATTTCTGCGGCGGACCGCTGCCGGCGCCCGCAACACGCTCGGCGGCACCTCGCAGGGATTGGTTTTTCCAAGTAGTCACTTGGAAAAACCAACTGACGGCCGATAGGCTCCGCTTTCATGAGTCAGCACCGACAGGACGGCTACGAGCTCTCCACCGCGCCCGAACGCCTCGACATCGCCTTGGTCCACCACTGGTTGTCCACCGACGCCTTCTGGGCCCTGGGGCGCAGCCTGGAAACGGTCGAGCAGTCGGTGCGGGAGTCGCTCAACTTCGCCGTCTACGGCCCGGCCGGCGTGCAGGTCGCCTACGCGCGTGTGGTCACCGACCGGGCGACCTTCGCATGGCTGTGCGACGTGTACGTCGCCCCCGCGCACCGCGGGAAGGGGCTCGGCACGTGGATGGCCTGCGCCGTCCGCGACCACCTGGCCCCCTACCGGCTCAAGCGCGTGCTTCTCGCCACCCTCGACGCCCACGGGGTCTACTCCAAGGCGGGTTTCGTTCCCGTCCCGAACCCGGAGCAGTTCATGATCCTCCAGCACGCGTAGCCGCACGGCCCCCGACTGTCCGTGGCAGGAGAGCAACGGCGGCCGCTCGCGCACCTGTACGGGCGGAACCGGAAGCGCTCCGGGACCCGGGCGTGTCGCTGCGGCTGCCCCGGGGCGCCCGGGAGCGCGTTGAGTCGGCCGTCCACGGCCGGCGTCCCGCCGGAGCTTCCTGCGCGCACGGCGCCCCCGACTTCTCCGTCGCCGGAGTGCCGACACGGCGGACGTGTCGCTGAGGACCCGTGGGCCGGTGCCGGTATGCGCAGTTGCCGGGGGCCGTCAGCCGTCCTCGGGGCCGTCCTCTGCGGCCTGCGGGGCGCGCGGTCGTGCTCGTCGGCGCCGGAAGATCGCCGTGCCGGACGCGTCCGCGCCGCACTTCGGGGGCTGAAGGCGGCTCGCAGCCGACCAGCTGCCGGGTGCCGGGCGGGGAGGGGGCGGGCGTGGTGAGCGCCCGTACCCGGGACTTCGCCCTACGCACAGTGCCCGCACGCTAGGAAGGCGCCGCCCGCGCCCGTGTTCCGCTGGAGGACCTGCCGCACGCCCTGCGCGACCGGGACCAGGGCTGCGACGACCGCGGCGCCTGGGGCGTTGCGTCTTTACCTGCGCCCAGTTCGAATTGCGATCCCCCCACGCTCCTCCAGTGCCCTGGCGGAGCGTGGGGGAACGGCCCGCGCGGGGGCCGTCCGGTGCTTGCGGCCGGCCCCCCCCCCGCGGGATCAGGCGCGCCGGTCGGGGCGGCCCCCCGCGTGGTCGTCGCCGGAGGGCCGCGACCCG
>NZ_JBHWDS010000014.1:138309-166650 GCF_042734615.1 Kitasatospora sp. NPDC059646 | reverse complement strand
ACTGATCCACCCCGAAGGGCTTCACCGTTCGACTTGCATGTGTTAAGCACGCCGCCAGCGTTCGTCCTGAGCCAGGATCAAACTCTCCGTGAATGCTTTCACGAAAGAGCGGCACAGCAACCACCGGAATAAGGCGGCCCTGCGCACTGCGTCCTCGCTAGTGTTACTTCATAAAGGAATCTCCAACCGATCCATCAGGACCGGCCGGGGATGTCAACATATCTGGCGTTGACTTTTGGCACGCTGTTGAGTTCTCAAGGAACGGACGCTTCCTTCGAGCCGCATTCCTGCGAACCCTCCGGGCGCTTCGTTCTTTCGTGTTTCCAGCTTATCAGATGTTTTCCGCTCCGTTTTCCGGAGTTTCGATCCGACTTGCTTTCCACGTTTTCGCCTTTCGGCACTCCCAGACTCTAGCAGAGCTATTCGGTCCGCATTTCCATCCGGAATTTCAGATGGACGCGCGACGAGTCGCTCAGCAGGGTTTGGGGGCCGCCTCCCGGTCTCGGACCGGTTCCAGCGACTCGGACTACGTTAGGTCACCCGGGCGGCCGAGTCAAACATCGAGGGGCCGGATCTGGCTGGATCCGACCCCTCGATGAGTGAGCCGCAGGTCAACTGCGGTGTGTTTCAAGCCAACTGGCACGTGCCGGCCCGCGAAAAAATAACTTGCGGAGCGGTCAGGACGCGGCGAGTTCGACCGCGGCCAGGTTGCGCTTGCCGCGGCGGAGGACCAGCCAGCGGCCGTGCAGGAGGTCGTCGGTGGTGGCGACGGCTTCCTCGTCGGTGACCTTGGCGTTGTTGAGGTAGGCGCCGCCTTCCTTGATGGTGCGGCGGGCACCGGAGCGGCTGGAGGCCAGGCCGGATTCGACCAGCAGGTCGACGAGCTGGCCGAGTTCGGTGACGGTGGCCTTGGGGACCTCGGCGAGGGCGGCGGCCAGCGTGGCGGGTTCGAGGTCGGCGAGGTCGCCCTGGCCGAAGAGGGCCTTGGAGGCGGCGACGGCGCGCTCGTACTGCTCGGCGCCGTGGACGAGGGTGGTGAGTTCCTCGGCGAGGGCGCGCTGGGCGAGGCGGGCGGCGGGGCGCTCGGCGGTGTCGCGTTCCAGCTGCTCGATCTCCTCGCGGGAGCGGAAGGAGAAGATCCGCAGGAACTTGGCGACGTCGCGGTCGTCGGCGTTCAGCCAGAACTGGTAGAAGGCGTAGGGGGTGGTGAGCTCGGGGTCGAGCCAGACGGTGCCGGACTCGGTCTTGCCGAACTTGGTGCCGTCGGCCTTGGTGATCAGCGGGGTGGCGAGGGCGTGCACGGAGCGGCTCTCGGCCTTGCGGATCAGGTCGGTGCCGGCGGTGAGGTTGCCCCACTGGTCGCTGCCGCCGGTCTGCAGGGTGCAGCCGTAGCGGCGGTTGAGCTCCAGGTAGTCCATCCCCTGCAGGATCTGGTAGCTGAACTCGGTGTAGCTGATGCCCGCGTCGGAGTTGAGCCGGCGGGCCACCGCCTCCTTGGCGATCATGTTGTTGACCCGGAAGTACTTGCCGACGTCGCGCAGCAGGCTGATCGCCGACATGCCGGACGTCCAGTCCAGGTTGTTGACCATGCGCGCGGCGTAGGGGCCGTCGAAGTCGAGGAAGCGGGAGATCTGGCCGCGCAGGCGCTCGACCCAGCCGGCCACCGTCTCGGGGTCGTTGAGGACGCGCTCGGCGGTGGGCTTGGGGTCGCCGATCAGGCCGGTGGCGCCGCCGACCAGGCCGAGCGGGAGGTTTCCGGCCTGCTGGATGCGGCGCATGGTCAGGATCTGGACCAGGTTGCCGAGGTGCAGGCTGGGGGCGGTCGGGTCGAAGCCGCAATAGAACGTGACCGGGCCGTCCGCGAACGCCTTGCGCAGTGCGTCCTCGTCAGTGGACAGGGCGATCAGCCCGCGCCACTGGAGCTCGTCGACGATGTCGGTCACGGTCCCGCGTCTCCTTCGGTCGTGGGTCCGGCGCGGTGCGGCCCGGTGGGCTGCGCGCCGGACGGTTCCAGCGGGTAGAGCCTACGCGGTCCCGGCCTGCGGGTTCGGGGACAGGTCGGTGGGTGGGACGGAAATTCCGTTGTTCGGGGCGGGGCGGGCGTTCACAGTGGTGCCACCGCCGACCGGCGGAGCGAGCACCGGAGGTGGCCCGTCATGCGCAACACCCTTGTCCTGAACGCGAGCTACGAACCGCTGACCACGGTGCCGCTGCGCCGTGCGGTGGTGCTGGTCCTGCAGGACAAGGCGGTGGTCGAGCAGGCGCATCCGCTGCGGGTGGTGCGCGGTTCCGGGGTGCAGGTGCCGGTGCCGCGGGTGATCAGGCTGACCAGGTACGTGCGGGTGCCGTTCCGACAACGGGCTCCGTGGTCGCGGCGGGGCGTGCTGGCGCGGGACCAGCACCGGTGTGCGTACTGCGGGCGGCGGGCCACCACGGTGGACCACCTGGTGCCGCGGTCGCGCGGCGGGGCGGACAGCTGGCTGAACACCGTGGCGGCCTGCCCGGAGGACAACCAGCGCAAGGCGGACCGGACGCCGGAGCAGGCCGGGATGCGGCTGCTGCGGCGGCCGTTCGAGCCGACGCCGGAGGCGACGTTGATGCTCGCGCTCGGGCTGCGGGCGGGTGAGCTCGGGGAGCTGTCCGCCTGGCTGCCGGCGGGCGCGTGAAAGGCCGACGGGCCCGACCTGATCAGGGGACAGGTCGGGCCCGTCGTCGTACGGGCGGGCGCTGACGGCCGGTCAGCTCTTGCTGGTGAACGCGGTGGCGATGCCGAAGTTGGCGGCGTGCTCGGGGACGGCGACCAGGTGGCCCGCGGCGGTGAGCACCCGGCCGGCCGAGAGCAGCGAGCCGGTGCCCTGCGGGAAGGCGCCGCCCTGGGTCTCCTGGCCGCCGGTGAGGGCGAAGCGGCTGAGGTGGGCGGGCTGGTCGGCGCGCTCGTCGACGGCGACCAGCAGGCCGCCGCTGTCGACGCCGGCCGGCCTGGCCTTGCCCTTCTCGGCCACGGGGGTGCGCCACTGCGGCTTGCCGGTGCCCAGATCGTAGGCGGTGATCGCGGTGGGGCTGCCGCCGGAGTCGGGGACGATCGCGGCGAGCATGCTGGTGCCCTGGAAGTAGACGCCGGGGACGGCGGCGAAGCTGCCGCGGGCGACGTCCAGTCGGCCGCCGCCCTCGACGGCCAGCGGGATCTCGACGCCGGGGTCGCCGTTGGCGCCCCAGGCGAAGACCCGGTCGTCGGCGGGCTGGTTGCCGGTGGTGAGGACCGCGGCGGGTTCGGCGGAGAGCACCGTGACGGTCTTGGGCTGGTTGTTCAGGCCCCGCCAGAACTTCACCTTGCCGTCGGAGGTGTTCAGCGCCACGGCCTGGTCGGCGGGGGTGGAGTCGGCGCAGTTGCTGTGCAGCAGGACGGTGGTGGGGCCGGCGCTGCCGGACAGGCTGCAGAACTTGCCCTGGCCGCCGTACTGCCAGGCTTCGGCGCCGTCGGCGACGGCCCAGGCGGCGGCCTTGTCGTCGCCGACCGCGATCACCTTGTCGTCGGTGACGGAGACGTGGGCGGCGTACTTCTCCTTGGCGTCGGACAGCGTCTTGGACCAGGTGGCCTTGCCCGCCTTGGTGTCGACGGCGACGGCGGTGCTGCACGGGCTGTTCGGGTCGGCGGCGGGGCGGTAGACCACGGCGCCGATGCCGGCGGAGTTGACGGTCGGGGACAGTCCGCACGGGACGGCGCCGTCGGCGGGCGGGGCGAGCGTCCAGCCGGGCTTGCCGTCGGCGAGGCCGTAGGCGTGCACGCCGGTGGCGTCGGCGCGGACCACGGCGTCGGCGAGCAGCCAGCTGCCGACCAGGGTGTCGTCGGGGCCCTGGGCTCCGCCGGCGGCCGGGTCGGCGGCGGCGGTCCAGGCCTTGGTGTGGGCGACGGCGATGTTCTGGGCGACGCCCTGGCCGGACTTGTCGGCGGTCTTGCTGCCGCCGTCCTCCTCGGAGGTGGCCAGCACGGCGGCGGTGGCCAGCACGGCGAGGGCGGCGACGCCGGCGCCGATCCGGATGGCGAGGCCCCGCCTGCTGGGCGCGCCGGGCCCGGAGGAGACGGCGGTCCGGGCCCGGGCGACCAGTCCGGCGGCCGGTGCGGTGGCGTCCGGGTCGGTGTCGTCGGCGGTGCGGGCGCGGGGGATTGACGTGCCGTCGGCGCCGGGGGCGAACGGGTCCTGGGCGCTGGTCTGCGGGTAGTCGGTGGCGGTCACCGGGCCGGCGTCGGCGGCTGCGGGCTGCTGCTCGAAGCCGGCCGCCGCGCCCTGCTGTTCGAACGGGGCCGGCACGGACACCGTCTCCGGCTGCGCGAACGGGTCGGCGGGTGCGTACAGCTGCTGGGCGGCCGGGTCCTGGTACTCCCCGGGCTGCGGGTAGCCGTAGGGCTGCTGGCCGTACGCCTGCTGACCGTACGTCTGCTGGTCGGCGTAGCCCTGCTGCTGGCCGTACGCCTGGGCGTAGTCCTGCGGCTGCTGGGGCTGGTCGGGCCGGCCGTAGAGCTGCTGCTGGGCGGCCGGGTCCTGGTATCCCCCGGGCTGCGGGTAGCCGTACGCCTGCTGCTGGTCGGCGTAGGCAGGCTGCTCGCCGTGGACCGGCTGCTGCCCGTACGCGTGCTGCTCGCCGTAGGACGGCTGCGGCTGGGGGTACCAGGGCTGCTGCTGGTCGTACCCGGGGGTCGTGGAGGGTTCCTGAGCCATGCGTTCCGTCCGTCCCGACTGCGGTCTGGCAAGCAGCCAGCATCTCACGCCGCGCGGACGGGATTCGCCGGGGCTTTGCGCGGGGGCCGGACGGGGGGTCAGGCGGCGTCGTCCAGGGCGCGGTCGATCAGGTGGGCGAGGGTGAAGTCGAGGCTGGTCAGGCCGCCCGCGCTGTGGGTGGAGAGGACGAAGGTGAGGGTGCGCCAGCGGATGTCGATGTCGGGGTGGTGGTCGAGGGCCTCGGCCTGTTCGGCGACGGCGTCGACGACCTTGATCGCGGTGGGGAAGCTCGCGGTCTCGGCGGTGCGGGTGAGGGACTCGCCGGTGCGGGTCCACTGCGGGAGTTCGGCGAGGGCGGCGGTGATCTGGTCCTCGCTGAGGCGGGTGCGGCTCATGGCGTCTCCGTCCGGGTGGTGCGGCGGCTGTCGGGGCCGAGCCTACGACGGCTCAGAGGAACAGCAGCTTGGTGACGGCGGCGAGTCCGACGACGACGATCAGGGTGCGCAGGGCGACCGGCGGGAGGCGGCGGCCGATCCTGGCGCCGAGCAGGCCGCCGAGGGTGGATCCGACGGCGATCAGGACGGCGGCGGTCCAGTCGATGTGGGAGGTGACGACGAAGAAGACCGCGGCGACGCCGTTGACGATCAGGGCGAGGACGTTCTTGATGCCGTTGACCGTCTGCAGGGTGTCGGGGAGCAGCATGCCCATCAGGGCGAGCAGCAGGACGCCCTGGGCGGCGCCGAAGTAGCCGCCGTAGACGCCGGTGAGGGCGATCAGGAACAGCAGCAGCGGGCCGCCGTCGGTGGCGGGCGGCAGGGTGCCGGCGGCGCGGCGGGCGGCCATCGCGCGGGCGACCCGGGGTTGCAGGACGACCAGGACCAGGGCGGTGAGGATGAGGACGGGGACGATGGCGTCGAAGGCCTTGTTGGGGAGCACGATCAGCAGGGCGGCACCGGTGAGTCCGCCGATCAGCGAGGCGGTGCCGTAGCGGAGCAGTCGGCGGCCCTGGCCGGCGAGTTCGGCGCGGTAGCCGATGGCGCCGGCGAGCGAGCCGGGGGCCAGGCCGAGGGTGTTGGAGACGTTGGCGGTGACGGGGGGCAGGCCGATGGCGAGCAGGACGGGGAAGGTGATGAGGGTGCCGGATCCGACGATGGCGTTGATCGTGCCGGCGGCGGTTCCGGCGAGCAGGACGGCGAGCGCCTCCCACAGTGTCATCTGCTTTCCCCTCGTTGACTGCTGTCAGGCCGGTTGATCATGCCGGAGGGGTCGGCGTTTGGCCAGGGGGCGTCCGGGATTCGACACGGGGCCGACACAGGGGCAGGCCCCGCCCGTTGGCACGGGCGGGGCCTGCGGAGCGGGGCCCGCGCGGGCGGGCCGGCTACTCGTCGATCTTCGGGTACTCGCGGGTGGGCTCGACCCGCGGGCGGAGGTTCTTGTGCTCGGTGTCGACCGGGCGCGGGGCGGCGGCGGGGTCGACCGGGACGCGGGCGGCGGGCGGGGTGACGGGAGAGGCCGAAGGGGCCGCGCCCTTGCCGCCGCCGGTCGCGCCCTGGAAGGCGCCGCCGAGGCCCTTGAGCGCGTCGCCGACCTCGCTGGGGATGATCCACAGCTTGTTGGCGTCGCCCTTGGCGAGCTCGGGCAGGGTCTGCAGGTACTGGTAGGCGAGCAGCTTCTGGTCGGCGTCGCCCTCGTGGATGGCCTCGAAGACGGTGCGGATCGCGGCGGCCTCGCCGTCGGCCTTCAGCACGGCGGCCTGGGCCTCGCCCTCGGCCTGGAGGACGGCGGCCTGCTTCTCGCCCTCGGCGCGCAGGATCTGGGCCTGCCGGGCGCCTTCGGCGGTGAGGATGGCGGCGCGCTTGTCGCGGTCGGCGCGCATCTGCTTCTCCATCGAGTCCTGGATGGAGGTCGGCGGCTCGATGGCCTTGAGCTCGACCCGGTTGACCCGGATGCCCCAGCGGCCGGTGGCCTCGTCGAGGACGCCGCGCAGGCCGGCGTTGATGACCTCGCGGGAGGTCAGGGTGGACTCGAGGTCCATGGAGCCGATGATGTTGCGCAGGGTGGTGACGGTGAGCTGCTCGATGGCCTGGATGTAGCTGGCCACCTCGTAGGTCGCGGCCCGGGGGTCGGTCACCTGGTAGTAGATGACGGTGTCGATGTTGACGACCAGGTTGTCCGACGTGATGACCGGCTGCGGCGGGAACGGGACGACCTGCTCGCGCAGGTCGATCCGGTTGCGGATGGTGTCGATGAACGGCACGACGATGTTCAGGCCGGCGCTGAGGGTGCGGGTGTAGCGGCCGAAGCGCTCCACGATCGCGGCGCTGGCCTGCGGAATCACCTGGATCGTCTTGATCAGGGCGATGAATGCCACCACGACCAGGACGATCAGCACGATGAGGACGGGTTCCAACGCTTCTCCCCTAGATGACCAGGGCGGTCGCGCCCTGGATTTCGACGACGTCGACCTGCTGGCCGGGCTCGAAGACCGAGCCCGGGTGGAGCGCCCGCGCGGACCAGATCTCGCCGTTGAGCTTGATCCGGCCGCCGTCCCCTCCGTCGACTGTTTCCTGTACCACTGCGGTGGCGCCGGTCAGCGCCGCCACGCCCGTCCGGTACTCCGGACCCTTCGTGAGTTGGCGGTACGCGATCGGGCGTACGAACACCAGCAGCGCCGCCGACACCCCCACGAACACCAGGAACTGCGGAACGGCGCCGCCGCCGAGCCCGGCCGCCAGGGCCGCCGCGCCGGCTCCGACCGCGAACATGGCGAATTCGGGCGCCGCGGTCACCACCAGCGGAATGCCCAGGCCCACTGCGAGCAGCAGCCACCAGATCCAGCCGTCCACGCGTCCATCCTAGGGAAGTCAGAGCTCTTCCCGCGTAGCTTCCCGCAGGTCGGTGCCGGGAAACCGGTCGCCTGTGCGACCGGTTCCGTTCGAGGCGGGATTCGGCCGTCAGCCGAGCGGCAGGCCCTGCGCGGTCCAGCGGTCGCCGCGCTGCTCCAGGGTCAGCGGCAGGCCGAAGCAGTGCGACAGGTTGCGGGCGGTGAGGGTGGTCCCGATCGGGCCGGCGGTCATGACCTTTCCCTGACGGATCATCAGGACGTGGGTCATGCCGGGGACGATCTCCTCGACGTGGTGGGTGACCATCACCATGGACGGCGCGTACTCGTCCTGGGCGAGCGCGGCCAGCCGGCGCACCAGGTCCTCGCGGCCGCCGAGGTCGAGGCCGGCGGCGGGCTCGTCGAGCAGCAGCAGCTCGGGGTCGGTCATCAGGGCGCGGGCGATCAGGGTGCGCTTGCGCTCGCCCTCGGAGAGGGTGCCGAACGTGCGGTCGGTGAAGCCGGCCATGCCGAGCCGGTCGAGCAGCGCGAGGGCGCGGGCCTCGTCGGGCTTCTCGTAGGTCTCCTTGCCGTGCACGGTCAGGCCCCAGGCGGCGGTCAGCACCGTCTCCAGCACGGTCTGCTTGCCCGGCAGCTTGTCGAACATCGCGGCGGAGGCAAGGCCGATCCTGGCCCTCTGCTCGAACACGTCGATCTGGTCGAGCTTCTCGCCGAGGACGACGGCCTGGCCCGAGCTCGGAAACAGGTAGGCGCCGGCGATCTGAAGGAGCGTCGTCTTGCCCGCGCCGTTGGGACCGAGCACCACCCAGCGCTCGCCCTCCTTGACCGTCCAGGACACGTGATCGACGAGCGCGCGCCCCTCCCGGACCACGGAAACGTCCACCAGCTCCAGCACGTCGCTCATGCCTACGCCTTCCCCAAATGCAAGAATCCGGCCGTCCGTGGGACCTGCGCGAAGGTCCTCGGGGTGCGGTCCAACCTGTGTCAGGCCAAACCTACGCCACCCGCCCGGCCCGGTTGTCCGTAGGCTGGTCCGATGCTCGCGACTCCTGCCGACAATCCGTACCAAGAGCCCCGTTCGGGGCGACTCACCGCCTGGGGCAACGCGCTGCTGGCCGGCGCCTGCTCCCCCGACGACGCGGCCGCCGCGGTGCAGGGCGTCGACGACGCGCACCGGGTGACCGGCCTGCCCGGCGAGGAGCCGGACTCGCTGCACGGCCTCACCTGGGCGCTCGGGAAGCTCCGGGTGCTGGGCGCGAAGGGCCTGCGGCTGGCGCTGCCGGTGGCCGGGCACCCGCTGGGGCTGACCGGCCCGCCGCCGTTCAACGCGCTGGCGATGGGCGCCGGCGAGGCGGTGCTGGTGGCGGGCGTTCCGTACGGGCTGGTGCCGGAGGTCGAGGTGTACGGCCCGGAGGGCGACCAGGGCGTGCGGGTGCTGTGGCAGTGCCTGCCGGTCGAGGACGCGCTGCCGGCGGACGTGCCGTCGCTGGACGAGGCGGAGCGGGAGCTCGCGGACGGCCTGCGGCAGGCCACCGTGATGCTGACCCGGCTGGACGTCGCCGGGGCCGGGCCGGAGACGCTGCGCGCCCTGGAGGACTTCCGCCGCCGCGGCCACCGCGAGCTGCTCGCACCGGGCTACCCGCAGCGGGCGGTGCGGGTGCTGGAGTCGGCCCGGCAGGTGTCGGCGCTGCTGGGGATCGCGGCGGGCGGGCACGGCACGGCGGTGTCCGCGTCGGAGATGGCGGCCCGGCGGGAGATCCTCGCCCCGCTGGACCGCACCGCCCGCCGGGCGCAGGTCGCCGCGTACAACGCGATCGTCGACGAACGGCGCTGACCGGCCGTCAGTTCTGGTTGCGGACCGCCCACAGGGCGGCCTGGGTGCGGTCGGCGACGTCCAGTTTCATCAGGATGTTGCTCACGTGGGTCTTCACGGTCTTCTCCGACAGGTGGAGCGTGCGGGCGATCTCCCGGTTGGAGCGGCCGTCGGCGAGGTGCGAGAGCACTTCGCGCTCGCGGTCGGTGAGGCTGCCGCCGCGGCCCTGCGGGGGTGCGGGAACGTCCTCGGCGAGCAGCGCGGCGGCCAGTTCGGGCTGCAGCAGGACGTGCCCGGCGTGCACCGAGCGGATCGCCCCGGCGAGCGCCTCGGGGTCGACGTCCTTGTACACGTAGCCGGCGGCGCCCGCGCGCAGCGCCGGGACCATGGTGCGGTGCTCGGTGAAGCTGGTGACGATCAGCACCTTGGCGCGGTTGCCCTGTTCGCGCAGCAGCCGCAGCGCCTCGATGCCGTCGACCCGGGGCATCTTGAGGTCCATCAGCACGACGTCGGGGGCGAGCGCGCCGGCCCGTTCGACGGCCTCGGCGCCGTCGGCGGCCTCGCCGACCACCTCGATGTCGTCCTGCACCTCCAGGAAGGTGCGCAGGCCGCGGCGGACCACCTGGTGGTCGTCCACCAGCAGGACGCGGATCGGTGACGCGGTGTCAGGCACCGGGGACCTCCAGTTCGACCAGGGTGCCCCGGCCCGGGGCGGACTCCAGGGACAGCCGGCCGCCGACCGCGGCGGCCCGGTCGCGCATCGACACCAGGCCGAGGTGGCGGCCGGCCCGGCGGACCGATTCGGGGTCGAAGCCGCGGCCGTCGTCGGCGACGGTGAGCCGCGCGCCGCGCCCGGGGGTGCCGGTGAGGGTGACGGTGACGGTCGTCGCGCGGGCGTGCCGCAGCGCGTTGTGCAGGGCCTCCTGGGCGACCCGCAGGACGGCGGACTCCTGGCCGGCGGGCAGCGCGCGCACGCCGTCGGCGGTGAAGCGCACGGCGGCGCTGTGCGCCCGGTCGAGCACCTGGACCTGCGAGGCGAGGGTGGCGACCAGGCCGTCCTCCTCCAGCGCGGCGGGGCGCAGTTCGACGACCACGGCGCGCAGTTCGTCGGCGGCCTCGGCGGCCAGCCGGGCGACCTCGGCGAGGTTGTCGCGGGCCCGGGCGGGGTCGCGGTCGACCAGGGTGGCGGCGGCGCGGGCGGTGAGGCGCAGTGAGAAGAGCTTCTGCGAGACGGCGTCGTGCAGGTCGTGGGCGATCCGGGCGCGTTCGCCGGAGAGCGTGAGTTCGCGGCTGCGTTCGTAGAGCCGGGCGTTGCCGAGGGCGAGGGCGGCGTGCGCGACCAGGATGCGCAGCAGTTCCTCGTCGTGGTCGGTGAAGCCGCCGGGCTTGTTGGCGAGGAACAGGGCGCCGGCGATCTCGTCCTCGTCCATGATCGGCATGCCGAGGAAGTCGGTCATGTCGGGGTGCGCGTCCGGCCAGCCGCCGAACGCGGGGGCGGTGCGGACGTCCTTGAGCCGGGTGGGTTCGCGGTCGTGCAGCATCGAGGCGAGCACGCCGTGCTGCCGGGGCAGCGGGCCGATGGCGCGCCACTGGTCGTCGCTGACGCCGTCGACGACGAACTGGGCGAAGCCGCCGTGGTCGTCGGGCAGGCCGAGGGCGGCGTACTCGGCGCCGAGCAGGGTGCGGGCGGAGGCGGTGATCCGGCGGAGCACCTCGCGCACTTCGAGCGGGCGGCTCATCGCCAGGACGGCCGCGCTGACCGCCTCGATGCCCTTCAGCGAGGGGTCGCACCCGGGGGGACTGTCCATGCGGCCACGCTACCGCCGCGATCATGGCTGCCGCCTCGGCCGACGGACCTACGTCGAAGGGCCGGGGAGCGCGTGCTCCCCGGCCCTTCCCGGTCGGACCGTCGGACGGTCAGCCCTTCTGCATGACCTCGGGCTCGTGGCGCTTCTGGAAGCGCTGGATGGCGAAGGCCAGGCCGACGGAGATGGCGATCATCATGAACCAGTTGAGGAACATGATCCCCGCGGAGTGGTTCCACAGGGTGTCGTACGGGCCGGTCTCCGGGGGCTTGACGATCACGACCGGGGAGATGTGCGCCAGGTCGAGGGTGTTGCCGCTGGCGGAGACGCCCCAGCGGGCGGGCATCAGCCAGGCGAACTGCTCCAGGCCGGGCTTGTCGAACAGCTGGAAGATCGCGCCGGTGAACACCATCTGCACGATGGCGAACATCACCAGCAGCGGCATGGTCTTCTCGGCGGTCTTGACCAGCGAGGAGATCGCCAGGCCGACCATCATCGAGGTGAAGCTGAGCAGGATCACGCCGATCGCCATCTCGGCGGCCGGCAGGTGCTTGAGCAGCAGGCCCTCGGCGGGCAGGGTGCGGACCTTGAAGGCGATGGCGGAGATGATGCCGCCCTGCAGGAAGCTGATCGCGCCCAGCACGATGATCTTCGACATCAGGTACGCCGACCGGGACAGGCCGGTGGCGCGTTCCCGTTCGTAGATCGCCCGTTCCTTGATCAGTTCGCGGACCGAGTTCGCCGAGCCGGACAGGCAGGCGGAGAACGCGACGACCATCAGGATCAGCCGGGCGACGTCGTTGCGGCCGTTGCTGGCGCACGGGGTCAGGCCGCACTTGTCGGGGATCACCGCGGATACCGCGCCGAGCACCAGCGGCAGCAGCAGCGACAGCGCGATGAAGCCCTTGTCGGAGGCGATCACCGCGAGGTAGCGGCGGATCAGCGTCCACAGCTGGGAGCCCCAGCTCTGCGGCTTGGGCGGGCGCAGCTGGGTGAGCGCGTTGGGCTGGGCCTGGGTGGCGGCGGCGTCGACGTTGGCCGAGTACTGCTGGTGGTGCACCGAGTTGCGGTAGCGGCCGGCCCAGTCGTGGTCGGGGTAGTTCTCGAACGCCTGGAAGACGTCGGCCCAGGTCTCGTAGCCGAAGAAGTGCAGCGCCTCCGCGGGCGGGCCGAAGTAGGCCACCGAACCGCCGGGGGCCATCACCAGCAGCCGGTCGCAGAGCGCGAGTTCGGCGACCGAGTGGGTGACCACCAGGACGGTGCGGCCGTCGTCGGCGAGGCCGCGCAGGGTCTGCATGACCTCGCGGTCCATGCCCGGGTCGAGGCCGGAGGTCGGCTCGTCCAGGAAGATCAGCGAGGGCTTGGTGAGCAGTTCCAGCGCCACCGAGACGCGCTTCTGCTGGCCGCCGGAGAGCGCGGTGATCCGGTTGTCGGCGCGCTTGTCCAGGCGGAGTTCGTACAGCACCTCGTCGATCCGGCGCTCGCGCTCGGCGGCCTCGGTGTCGCCGGGGAAGCGCAGCCGGGCCGCGTACTTGAGGGCGGTGCGCACGGTGAGTTCCTTGTGCAGGATCTCGGACTGCGGCACCAGGCCGATCCGGGAGCGCAGTTCGGCGAACTGCCGGTACAGGTTGCGGCCGTCGTACAGCACCTCGCCGCGGTCGGCGGGCCGGTAGCCGGTGAGGGCGCGCAGCAGGGTGGACTTGCCGGAGCCCGACGGGCCGATCACGGCGACCAGGGACTTCTCCGGGACGGAGAACGAGACGTCGCCGAGCAGGGTCTTCTTGCCGCCCTTGAAGTCGACCTCGACGGTCAGGTGGTGGGCGGAGAAGGTGACGGCGCCGTTGTCGACGAACTCCTGCAGCTGGTCGCCGACCAGGACGAAGGAGGAGTGGCCGACGGTGAGCCGGTCCTGCGGGCCCATCAGCTGACGGCGCGTCGGCTGGCCGTTCAGGAAGATCCCGTTGTGGCTGCCGAGGTCGACGATCTCCCAGCGGCCGTCCGGGAGCTGCCGCAGTTCGGCGTGGTGCCGGGAGACCTGGAGGTCGGAGACCACGATGTCGTTGTCCAGGGCGCGGCCGATCCGGATGGTCCGTCCGCCGCTCAGGCTGCGGACCATGGTCGGGTTGCCGAGCCCGCCGGCCGCGGCCGGGTGCTGCGGCGCCGGCGGCTGGGCCTGCTGCTGGAACGCCTGCGGCGGCTGCGGCTGGGCCTGCTGGGGCTGGAACGCCTGCGGCGCCGGCGGCTGGAACTGCTGCTGCTCGGCGGGGTGCGGGAAGGGCGGCTGCGGCACCGGCGCGGCGGCCTGGCCGGGGAAGCCGTGCTGCGGCGGCGGGAAGCTCTGCTGCTGCGGGAAGCCGGGCCGCGGGGTGGGGGCGTCCCAGCCCTGCGGGATCGGCTGCTCGACCGCCGGCGGGCGGTGCCCCTGGTGGGCGGCCGGGCCGGGTCCGAACTGCGGCTGCTGGTACGGCGGCTGGGCCTGCGGGCCGGGCGCGCGGGTGGTGGCGGCCTCGTGCAGCGGGCCGGGCTGCACGGGCGCGGCGGCCGGTGCGGTGAAGGCCAGTCGGGGGCCGTTCTGTCCGTTGCCGAGGTGGATCACCGTGCCGGGGTGGATCGCGGCCTGCTGGACCCGGGCGCCGGCCACGAAGGTGCCGTTGGTGGAGCCGTGGTCGGTGAACTGCCAGCCGGCGCCGTCGAAGCTGACGGTGGCGTGCCGCCAGGAGACCCTGGCGTCGTCGAACGGGAAGTCCGACGCCGGGTCACGGCCGATGGTGTAGGCGCGGCCGGGTTCGAGTACCCGCTGCCGGCCGTCGATTTCAAGTACGAGTTGCGGCAACTCTCCGCCCGCCCCGCTCTCCGGTCCCCCAGGATGTTGCATCTGACGGGGGGAATCATTCCAGCCCGGCCGGGGTGCCCGGAAGCCGGGACACGGTTCTGTGACCGCCCGGCGACCGGTCCCGGACCTGCCCGGGTGTCCGGCGGGCGTCCCACGACCCGGACGCGCGCGGCCCGCGCGGGGAGGCTCCGGGTAGCGTGGGGGGCACCATGAACGCAACAGATCCGGCCGCTCAGGCCCTTTCCGCCGCGCCGCCCGTGAGCACCGAGACCGACCGGACGCTGCTGGTCAAGGTGTTCGGCAAGGACCGCCCCGGGATCACCGCGGGCCTGTTCGCCGAACTCGCCGGTTTCGGCGTCGAGGTGATCGACATCGAGCAGGTGGTCACCCGTGGCCGGATAACGCTGTGCGTCCTGGTCACTCCCCCGCCCGCGCGGGGCGCCGAGGGCGCGCTGCGGGTGACGGTGCACCGCTGGGCCGAGGAGCACCGCCTGCAGGCGGAGATCATCTCCGGCACCGGCGACAACCGTCCGCGCCGCGAGGGCCGTTCGCACGTCACGGTGCTCGGCAGCCCGCTGACCGCGGCCGCGGTGGCCGCGCTGTCGGCCCGGGTCTCGGAGGCCGGCGGCAACATCGACCGGGTGTTCCGCCTCGCCAAGTACCCGGTGACGGCGGTGGAGCTGACCATCTCCGGCGTGCCCACCGAGGAGCTGCGCGCGGTGCTGGCGGTGGAGGCCGCCGTGCAGCGGGTGGACATCGCGGTGGTCCGCTCGGGGCTGCACCGGCGGGCCAAGCGCCTGGTGGTGATGGACGTCGACTCCACGCTGATCCAGGACGAGGTGATCGAGCTGTTCGCCGCCCACGCGGGCTGCGAGGCGCAGGTCGCCGAGGTGACGGCGCAGGCGATGCGCGGCGAGCTGGACTTCGCCGAGTCGCTGCGCGCCCGGGTGGCGCTGCTGGCCGGTCTGGACGCGGCGGTCACCGAGAAGGTCCGCGCGGAGGTCCGGCTCACCCCGGGCGCCCGGACCCTGATCCGCACCCTGAAGCGGCTCGGCTACCAGGTGGCGATCGTCTCCGGCGGCTTCACCCAGGTCACCGAGCACCTGGTGGAGCGCCTGGGCCTGGACTTCGCGGCCGCCAACACCCTGGAGGTGGAGGACGGGAAGTTCACCGGCCGGGTCACCGGCGAGATCGTCGACCGGGCCGGCAAGGCCCGCTGGCTGGCCCGGTTCGCCGAGCAGGCCGGCGTGCCGCTGGAGCAGACGGTGGCGATCGGCGACGGCGCCAACGACCTGGACATGCTGAACGCGGCCGGCCTGGGCGTGGCGTTCAACGCCAAGCCGGTGGTCCGCGAGCAGGCCGACACCGCCGTGAACGTGCCGTTCCTGGACACCGTGCTGTACCTGCTGGGCATCACCCGCGAGGAGGTCGAGGCGGCCGACGCACTGGACGGCACGCCCACCGAGGACTGACGCCGAGCGCGCGGAGGGGCGGGATCCGGTGCCGGGTCCCGCCCCTTCGGCGTGCTGTCGGTGCGGTGCTCAGTCCTGCGGGATGAAGTACGAGTCGAGCCGGGCCACGCCGGGTTCGACCTGCTTCCACGGCCCGGCCAGGCTGAGCACGGCCACCGCGGCGGGCGGGAAGCCGTTCAGCCGCATCCGGTTGAGCGCCTCGGCGTCGCCCTCGTCGCCGGCCAGCACCTGGGTCAGGCCGAGCACCCCGGGGTTGTGGCCGACCAGCAGCAGGTCGGCGTGCTCCTCGGGGGTCTCCTGGATCACCTCGATCAACTGGCCGGGCTGGGCCTCGTACACCCGGTCCTCGTAGACGGTCTTCCGGGGCCGCTTGGGCAGCTCGTGGGCGACCAGCTTCCAGGTCTCCCGGGTGCGCAGCGCGGTGGAGCACAGGACGTGGTCGGGGTTGACGCCCGAGTCGGCGAGCCAGCGGCCGGCCTCGGCGGCCTGGCCGCGCCCGCGGTCGGCCAGCGGGCGGTCGTGGTCGTCGACCTGGTTGGGCCAGTCGGCCCGGGCATGGCGGAGAACGATGATCCTACGAGGAGTGTCGGCGCTCATACCCCTAGAGCTTCGCAGAAAACCGCCGCCCGGTCGCCCGCTCGGGGAAGCTGCCACCCCTGCGGGTGGCGGCTCCGCCGCGGCGGCGCGGGCGGCGGCCCGGGCGCGGGGTCAGCCCATGCTCTGGGCGATGCTCGCGACGATGGCGAGCAGCACCACGATCCCGGCGATCAGGCCGAGCATCTGCAGCAGCTTCTTCTGGCCGCCCTGGGGGTTCGGGTCGAGTACTGGCATGACGCCGAGCCTAACCGACGGCCTCGTCCTCGATGTGCCGGGCCCTGGCCGCCCGCAGGCCGACCAGGATCTGCGGCACCAGCAGCAGCGCCAGCAGGCCCAGCGGCAGGTACCACTCGCCGGTGCCCTGGTAGAGGGCGCCCATCAGGATCGGGCCCGGGATCGAGATCAGGTAGCCCAGGCTCTGCGCGAACGCCGACAGCTGGGTCACCCCGCCCGGGGTGCGGGCGCGCAGGCCGAGCATGGTCAGCGCCAGCGGGAACGCGCACATCGACAGGCCGACCAGGATCGCCCACAGCCACGGCACCGTCCCGGCCGCCAGCATCAGGCCGAGGAAGCCGGCGATGCCGCACAGCCCGAGCACCACCACGTACAGCCGCTGGTCGCCGCGGCGGGCGGCCAGGTTCGGCAGCAGGAACGAGATCGGTACGCTGATCGCCATCACCAGCGCCAGCAGCACGCCGGACGCCGACTCCGACACCCCCGCGTCGTGGTAGATCTTCGGCAGCCAGCCCATCGCGCTGTACGCGCTGGTGGACTGCAGGCCGAAGAACGCCGCCAGCGCCCACGCGGTGCGGCTGCGCAGGATCGGCAGCCGGGCGTGCACCGGGGCGGCGACGGCGGGGGCGCCGCCCTTCTCGCGGCGCACGAACAGCACGGCCAGCCACAGCAGCAGCGCCGCGACCGCGGGCAGGCCCCACAGGCCCAGGCCGAGCCGCCAGGAGCCGCCGAGCGCGTCCGTCAGCGGGACGGTGGCGGCCGCGGCGGCCGCGGTGCCGACCGACAGCGCCATCGAGTACAGGCCGATCATCGGGCCGACCCGGTCCGGGAAGTACCGCTTGATCACCACCGGCAGCAGCACGTTGGCCAGCGCCACCCCGGCCAGCGCCAGCGCGGTCAGCAGCAGGAACACCGCGGCGGAGCCGGTGAAGGAGCGGGCCAGCACGCCCGCGGCAACGGCGCCCATCGCGGCCGTCACCACGGTCGTCGGGCCCAGTCTGCGGGCCAGGCCGGGGGCGGCGATGCCGAGCAGCGCGAAGCACAGCGGCGGCACCGCGGCGAGCAGGCCGGCCAGCGTGGCGCTCATCCCGAGGCCGTCGCGGACCGGGTCGAGCAGCGCGCCGAGGCTGGTCACCACCGGGCGCAGGTTCACCGCGGCGGCGGCCACGCCGACGGCGAGCAGCACGGCGGCGCCGTTGCGGACCGCGGGGGACGGGCCGGTGGCGGTCGGGGCGGCGGAGGACGTAGGAGCTGGTGCGGGACTCCCGGTCTCGGGGGCGGAGGGGTCTGCTGCGGTAGACATGGCGCAATCATAGAATCATGGGATGACTTAAGTCGCCCCGGTATCCTGATGAGGTAGACCACAGAAGGAGCCGACCTTGGCGCTGTCGACCACTCGCCGCACCCCGCTCTCCGACCAGGTGATCGCCCAGCTGCGGGCCCAGATCACCTCGGGCGAGTGGCCGGTGGGATCACGCATCCCCACCGAGGCGGAACTCGTCGACCAGCTCGGCGTCGCCCGCAACACCATCCGCGAAGCCGTCCGCGCCCTCGCCCACAACGGGCTGGTCGACATCCGCCAGGGCTCCGGCACCTACGTCCTCGCCACCAGCGAACTCGCCGGCGTCATGCACCGCCGCTTCGCCGACGCCGACCAGGACCAGGTCGCCGAACTCCGCGCCACCCTGGAGACCTCCGCCGCCGGCTTCGCCGCGACCCGGCGCACCGCGCGCGACCTGGAGCTCCTGGAATCCGCGCTGGCCCGCCGCGACGCCGCCTGGCACGCGGGCGACCCGGAGGACTTCATCCAGGCGGACGCCGCGTTCCACCACGCGGTGGTGGCCGCCGCGCACAACGACGTCCTCGCCGCCGTCTACGCCGACCTCGGCGAGGTCCTCCTCGCCCACCTCCGCCACGACGTGGGCCCCGACCTGCTCCCGCACCGCTGGGTCCCGCACACCGACATCCTCGACGCGATCCGCGACGGCGACGTCGAGAAGGCCGCGAAGGCCGCAGGCAAGGCAATCGGGAGAACCACACAGGGGCCCGGGGAACGGCGGGGCCAAGGCTGCTGGTGATCAACGGGGCGGCGCAGGAGTCCCGTGGTTCCGGGTCCCCTTCTCCGACCGCCAGCAGTCATGACCGACCGCTGTCCTTGGCCACCAGCAGCTCGACCTCGCCGTTCCCCGAGCCCCTGACTACGTCAACGCGCTATGCGCCGATCGCGTGCAGCCCGCCGTCGACGTGGATGATCTCGCCGGTGGTCTTCGGGAACCAGTCGCTGAGCAGGGCGACGACGCCGCGGCCGGCCGGCTCCGGGTCGGAGAGGTCCCACTTGAGGGGGGAACGGGAGTCCCAGGTCGCGGCCAGGTCCGGGAAGCCGGGGATCGACTTCGCGGCCATCGAGCCGATCGGGCCCGCCGAGATCAGGTTGCAGCGGATGTCGCGCTCGCCGAGGTAGCGGGCCAGGTAGCGGTTGGTGGACTCGAGGGCGGCCTTCGCCGGGCCCATCCAGTCGTACTGCGGCCAGGCGAACTGCGCGTCGAAGGTGAGGCCGACGACCGAGCCGCCGTCCTGCATGAGCGGGAGCAGCGCGGTGGTCAGCGACTTCAGCGAGTACGCGGAGACCTGCATGGCGGTGGCGACGGACTCCCAGGGGGTGTCCAGGAAGTTGCCGCCGAGCGCGTCCTGCGGGGCGAAGCCGATGGAGTGGACGATGCCGTCCAGGGTGGGCAGGTGCTCGCGGACCTGGTCGGCGATGCCGGCCAGCTGCTCGGCGCTGGAGACGTCGAGCTCCAGGACCTTGACCGGCTTGGGGAGCTTCTTGGCGATGCGCTCGGTGAGGCTGGGCCGGGGGAAGGCGGTGAGGATGATCTCGGCGCCCTGCTCCTGCGCGAGCTTCGCGGTGTGGAAGGCGATGGAGGACTCCATCAGCACGCCGGTGATCAGGATGCGCTTGCCTTCGAGAATTCCAGTCATGGTCAGTGACCCATGCCCAATCCGCCGTCGACGGGAATGACGGCTCCGGTGATGTACGCGGCCTCGTCGGAGGCCAGGAACCGCGCGGCCGAGGCGATCTCGGCGGGGGCGGCGTAGCGGCCCAGGGGGACGCCGGAGACGATCTCCTTGCGGCGCTCCTCGCTGAGCACCGCGGTCATGTCGGTGTCGACGAAGCCGGGCGCGATCACGTTGACGGTGATGTTGCGGGAGCCGAGTTCGCGGGCCAGCGAGCGGGCGAAGCCGACCAGGCCGGCCTTGGAGGCGGCGTAGTTGGCCTGGCCGGCGGAGCCGCTGAGGCCCACGACGGAGGAGATCAGGACCACGCGGCCCTTGCGGGCGCGCAGCATCTTCGCGGCGGCGCGCTTCACGACCCGGAAGGTGCCGGTGAGGTTGGTGTCCAGGACGGAGGTGAACTCCTCCTCGGACATGCGCAGCAGCAGGGTGTCCTTGGTGATGCCGGCGTTGGCGACCAGGACCTCGACCGGGCCGTGGGCGGCCTCGATCTCCGCGAAGGCGGCATCGACCTGCTCGGTGTCGGTGATGTCGGCGCGGACGGCGAGGACGTCGTACTTGGCGAGTTCCGCCGGGACCTCGCCGTTGCGGCTGGTGATGGCGACCTTGTCGCCGGCCTCGGCGAAGCTCTGGGCGATCGCCAGGCCGATCCCCCGGTTACCTCCGGTGACGAGTACCGAGCGGCTCAACGGCCTACCTCTTTCCCTGTCGATGTGCGCGTGCCGACCGCACGCGTAGCCACCTGTGACGCTATCGGTAGGGTGCGAGCTCGGGCGAAGCCGCCTTCGACAGGCAATCCCGGGTGAGTTCTGTCGCTTCCCGACAATCCGGGTCCGGGAACGCCGGGCCGGTGGCGGCCGTTGCCCCGGGGGTGCTCCGGAGAGTCCGGGGCGCCGGTTCGAGCGAGCCGATCGGAGCGGACGCGATGAGTGGTGCACACCCTGGCCGGGTCGGCCGCCGGGCGCTGACGGCGGTGGCGGCACTGGCGGTGGCGGGCGCGGCGGCGTGGGCGCTGCGGGAGCTGCCGGCCCAGTTCGGGCGGCGTCCGGATCCGTCGGACCCGCGGGTGCGGGTGTCCCCGCAGTACCGGGACGGGGTGTTCCACAACGCGCCGTCGCAGCTGTCGCCGGGCGCGCCGGGCCGTCCGGACGGGGCGACGCTGCGCCGGATGCTGTTCGAGAAGGACGGGCGGGTGCCGGCCGGGCCGGTGCCGCTGGCGGTGCCCGAGCCGTCGGCGGCGGCGTCCGAGGGTGTGGCGGTGACCTGGTTCGGGCACGCGTCGGCGCTGCTGGAGCTGGACGGCTGCCGGGTGCTGGTGGACCCGATCTGGTCGGACCGCTGCTCGCCGTCGCACCTCGCGGGCCCGAAGCGGCTGCACCCGGTGCCGGTGGAGCTGGCGTCGCTGCCGCCGGTGGACGCGGTGCTGATCTCGCACGACCACTACGACCACCTGGACATGGCGACGGTGCGGCAGCTGGTGGAGCTGCAGTCGGCGCCGTTCGCGGTGCCGCTGGGCATCGGCGGGCACCTGCGCCGCTGGGGCGTGCCGGAGCACCGGATCATCGAGCTCGACTGGGACGAGACGTGCACGCTGGGCGAGTTGACGCTGACGCTGACCGCGGCGCACCACTTCTCGGGCCGTGGTTTCACCCGCAACCCGACGCTGTGGGGTTCGTGGGTGGTGGCGGGGCCGGAGCGGAAGGTGTTCTTCACCGGTGACTCCGGCTACTTCGAGGGCTTCGCCCGGATCGGCGAGCAGCACGGCCCGTTCGACGCGGCGCTGATGGCGATCGGCGCGTACGACGACGCGTGGGCGGACATCCACCTGAACCCGGAGGACGCGGTCCGGGCCCATCTGGAGCTGCGCGGCGGCCTGCTGCTGCCGGTGCACTGGTGCACGTTCAACCTGGCGCCGCACCGCTGGGCGGAGCCGGTGGAGCGGCTGCTGGCGGAGGCGAAGGCGCAGGGGGTGCCGCTGGCGGTGCCGCGTCCGGGCCAGCGCGTGGAGGTGGCGGATCCGCCGGAGCTGGACGGCTGGTGGGAGGCGCTGGCGTAGCGTCGACCTGACGGGCCGTCAGGGCGGCGCGGGGAATATTTGCTGGCCGAACGGCCGGTCGACGGGGATGATGCGATCGGGTGCCCTCGGCCCGGGGGCGGCCCGCCGCACCCGACCCTCGACCCAGGGAGCCCGATGCCCCCCTCCGCGCTGGACCCTCAGTTCCTCTCCTACCCGTTGCGCCCGCTGGCGGACGCGGCCCTGTCCCGGGCCCGGGAGTTGGGCGTCTCGCACGCCGACTTCCGCCTGGAGCGGGTCCGTTCGGCGTCCTGGCGGCTGCGGGACGCCCGCCCGTCCGGCTCGTCGGACACCGTGCAGCTGGGCTTCGCCGTCCGGGTGCTGCTGGACGGCGCCTGGGGTTTCGCGGCCGGGGTCGACCTGACGCCGCAGGCCGCCGCGGCGGTCGCCGAGCAGGCGGTGGCGGTGGCCCGGCTGGCGGGCGGGATCAGCCGCGCGGCGGGCTCCGGCGAGCGGGTGGAGCTGGCCCCGGAGCCGGTGTACCCGGACGCCGAGTGGGTCTCCGCGTACGAGGTGAACCCGTTCGACGTGCCGGACGCGGAGAAGACCGGCCTGCTGGCCGAGTGGTCCTCGCGGCTGCTGGCGGCGGACGGCGTCTCGCACGTGTCGGCGGCGGTGCTGACGGTGCAGGAGAACAAGTTCTACGCGGACACCGCGGGCACCGTGACGACCCAGCAGCGGGTGCGCCTGCACCCGTGGCTGGAGGCCACCAGCGTGGACGAGCGGACGGGCGCGTTCGACTCGATGCGCACCATCGCCCCGCCGGCCGGCCGCGGCTGGGAGTACCTGCGCGGCACGGGCTGGGACTGGGACGCCGAACTGGCCGAGCTGCCCGAGCTGCTGGCGCAGAAGATGCGCGCGCCGTCGGTCACCGCGGGCCGGTACGACCTGGTGATCGACCCGTCCAACCTGTGGCTGACCATCCACGAGTCGATCGGCCACGCCACCGAGCTGGACCGCGCGCTGGGCTACGAGGCCGCCTACGCGGGCACCTCGTTCGCCACCTTCGACCGGCTGGGCAGCCTGAAGTACGGCTCCGAGCTGATGCACGTCACGGGCGACCGGACGGCCGAGCACGGTCTGGCCAGCATCGGCTACGACGACGAGGGCGTCGCCACCCAGTCCTGGGACCTGATCCGCGACGGCATCCTGGTCGGGTACCAACTCGACCGACCGATGGCCCGGTTGAAGGGATTCGAGCGTTCCAACGGCTGCGCCTTCGCGGACTCGCCGGCGCACGTGCCGGTGCAGCGGATGGCCAACGTGTCGCTCCAGCCGGCCGCCGACGGGCCGGACACCGCCGGCCTGGTCTCCCAGGTGGAGAACGGGCTGTACATCGTCGGCGACCGCTCCTGGTCGATCGACATGCAGCGCTACAACTTCCAGTTCACCGGGCAGCGCGCCTACGCCATCCGGAACGGCGAACTCGCCGGCCAGGTCAAGGACTTCGCCTACCAGGCCACCACCACCGACTTCTGGGGCTCGATGAGCGCCGTCGGCGGCCCGCAGACGTACGTGCTCGGCGGGGCCTTCAACTGCGGCAAGGCCCAGCCGGGCCAGGTCGCCGCGGTCAGCCACGGCTGCCCGTCCGCGCTGTTCCGTCAGGTCAACGTGCTCAACACCCAGCAGGAGGCGGGTCACTGATGTCCCTCACGCACCCCCACGAGCTGGTGGAACGCGCCCTCGAACTGTCCCGCGCCGACGGCTGCGTGGTGATCGCCGACGAGGAGTCCACCGCCAACCTGCGCTGGGCCGGCAACGCGCTGACCACCAACGGCGTCACCCGCGGCCGCCGGCTGACGGTGATCTCCACCGTGAACGGCGGGCAGGGCACCGCGTCCGGCGTGGTCGCCCAGGAGGCCGTCACGCTCGACGAGGTCGAGCAGCTGGTGCGCGCCGCCGAGGCCGCCGCCCGGGCCGCCGAGCCCGCGGAGGACGCCCAGCCGCTGATCACCGGCCGGCCCGCCGACCCGCGGTTCACCGAGGCCCCCCGGGTCACCGACATCGGCGTGTTCGACGCGTTCGCGCCGGCCCTCGGCGAGGCCTTCGCCCGCGCCCGGGCGGCCGGCGAGCTGCTGTACGGCTTCGCCCGGCACGAGCTGGTCTCCTCCTACCTGGGCAGCTCGACCGGCCTGCGGCTGCGCCACGACCAGCCCACCGGCACCGTCGAGCTGAACGCCAAGACCGCCGACCTGTCCGCCTCCGCCTGGGCGGGCGCCGCCACCCAGGACTTCACGGACGTCGACGTCACCGCGATGCACGCCGACCTGACGCGCCGGCTCGGCTGGGGCCGCAAGCGGATCGACCTGCCGGCCGGCCGCTACGAGACCATCCTGCCGCCGTCCGCCGTCGCCGACCTGCTGGTCTACCTGTCCTGGTCGTCCGGCGCGCGCGACGCGGTCGAGGGCCGCTCGGTGTTCTCCAGGGCCGGCGGGGGCACCCGGGTGGGCGAGCAGCTCAGCCCGCTGCCGCTGACCCTGCGCTCCGACCCGGCCGAGCCGGGCCTGCAGGCCGCCCCGTTCGTGCTGACCAGGTCCTCCGGCGAGAACGACTCGGTGTTCGACAACGGGGCGCCGCTGGCCGCCACCGACTGGCTGCGCGACGGCCGCCTCGCCCACCTGCTGACGACGCGCCACTCGGCGGGCCTGTCCGGGCTCCCGCTCACCCCGCCGGTCGACAACCTGGTGCTGGAGACCTCCGCGCCGGACGCGCCGACGCTGGAGGAGATGGTCGCCCGCACCGAGCGCGGCCTGCTGCTCACCTGCCTGTGGTACATCCGCGAGGTCGACCCGGCCACCCTGCTGCTCACCGGCCTCACCCGGGACGGCGTGTACCTGGTCGAGAACGGCGAGGTGGTCGGCGCGGTCAACAACTTCCGCTTCAACGAGTCGCCGGTCGACCTGCTCGGCCGGATCACCGAGGCGGGCCGCACCGAGCGCTGCCTGCCCCGCGAGTGGGGCGACTGGTTCACCCGGGCCGCGATGCCGCCGGTGCGCGTGCCCGACTTCAACATGAGCTCGGTCAGTCAGGCCTCCTGACCGGCCGACCGATTCCGGGGGGATCCCGATGGACGAGAAGCACACCGTGAAGACGTCGAAGATGCTCAGCCGCATCCTGCGACACGACCCGGGCTCCGTCGGGGTCGCCCTGGACGCGGCGGGCTGGGTGGAGGTCGACACCCTGCTCGCCGCGCTGGCCCGGTACCGCCGGCCGCTCAGCCGCGCCCAGCTGGACCACGTGGTCGCCACCAACAACAAGCGCCGTTTCGCCTACTCCGAGGACGGCCGGTCGATCCGGGCCAGCCAGGGCCACACCGTCGAGGTCGACCTCGGCCTGCCCGCCGCCACTCCGCCGGACGTGCTGTTCCACGGCACCGCCGAGCGCAGCCTGCGGTCCATCCTGGCGGAGGGCCTGCGCCCGATGGCCCGACAGGACGTCCACCTGTCCGCCGACACCGGGACGGCGGTCAAGGTCGGCTCCCGGCACGGCCGCCCGGTCGTCCTGGAGGTCGACGCGGCGGCGATGGCCCGGGACGGCCACGAGTTCCGGGTGTCCGCGAACGGTGTCTGGCTCACCGACGCCGTGCCCGTCCAGTACCTGCGCCGCACCTCCTGAGCGCCGCACCGACCCCGCGTGGGTCGGTGCGGCGTCAGCGGGGTTACCGTGGTCGGTCGTAGGGAGCCGGAACCGACCTGAGGATGGATGGACATGCGCAAGAGCGCGGACGACGGCCAGGTCTTCCGGATCACCGGTGCCCGCAGCAGCCTCAGCGAGGACGTCCGGGGCCGGCAGCGCAGGTACGTGATCTCCATGCTGATCCGCACGCTGTGCGTGCTGCTCGCCGTCGTCCTGTGGGACGTGCAGCGCTGGCTGGCGTTCGCCGCGCTGGCCGGCGGCGTGCTGCTGCCGTACTTCGCGGTGCTGATCGCCAACGCGGGCCGCGAGCGCGCGCCGGGCCTGCCGTCGACGTTCGCGTTCTCGCCGGACACCCCGCTGATGCTCGGCCCCGGCGGGACGGGCGGCGGCGGGGCGGGCGGTGCCGCGGCGGCGGGCGGCGGCGCGGCCGCCGATAACCGGCCACAGAATTGAGAATCCCTCAATTCCGCTGTCCGATATGGCCGTTGTTGCGGCGGTATGACCGCCGGAAAGCTCAGACGATCCTCAAATTAATCACCGGACGGACGAGCTTCCGGGCCCCGTGCCGTGCCATACTTCCTAAGCGCTCCGCATCCCCCGTCGGAGCGACGGACCGACGCCGGGCAGCTCCCCCCGTGGCTGCCCGGCGTCGTCATGCCCGGGCATAGGATCGAACCCATGGACACCGCGCACCCCCTCTTCGGCACCCCGACCGGCACCGACGGCCCGGACGGCCCCCCGAAGTGCTCCGCCAAGGGGTGCCGCGAGGCCGCCGCCTGGACGCTGCTGTGGAACAACCCCAAGCTGCACACCCCCGACCGCCGCAAGACCTGGCTGGCCTGCGACACCCACCGCGAGACCCTCGGCCAGTTCCTCGCCGTCCGCGGCTTCCTCAAGGACACCGAGCCGTTCTCCGGATAACCGGACGCCGGCTTCCCGCCGCCCAGTAGCGTGGTCCGCACTGCGGCGGTGGGGGGAATGCGGTGTCTCGTGGTGCCAGGCGGATGTCCCGGGCGGAGGCGCTGCGCCGCCGCGTCGGCTCCCAGTTCGTCGGCCGGCGGGCCCAACTCGCCCTGTTCGCCGACAACCTGGCCCGCAACCCCGATCCGGAGGCCGGACCCGACCCGGCCGACTTCCTGTTCCACGTCCGCGGCGTCGGCGGCATCGGCAAGTCGACGCTGATCGCCCAGTGGCAGGAGACCGCCCGCCGGGCCGGCGCGCGCACCGCCCGCATCGACGACACCGACGTCCAGGGCATCGACACCGCGCTGGCCGCGCTCGCTGCCCAACTCGCCCCGCCCACCGCCCCGTTCAAGGACTTCGACCGGGCCCTGGAACAGTACCGGCGGGAGCGGACCGCCCCCGCCGCGCCCACCGACCTGCCCTCGCTGCCCGCCCGGGTGGTCGCCCACGCCGCCCTCGGCGCCGCCAACACCCTCGCCCCCGGCAGCGCCGCCTTCACCACCCCCGAGACGGTCGCCCAGAGCACCGACCGCCTGATCGCCGCCGTCCGCCGCCGCCGGCCGGCCGGCGACACCGAACTCACCACCCTCAGCCGGGCCTTCGTCACCGAACTGGCCCGCCTCTGCGACCGCGAACCCGCCCCCTGGGTGGTGCTGTTCCTCGACACCTGGGAGATCACCGGCCGCCATCTCGACGGCTGGCTGCGCGAACTGATCGACGGCGGGTACGGCGACCTCCCGCTCGAAGTGATCGTCGTACTGGCCGGCCGCGACGAACTCGCCGAACGCGACTGGGCCCGGCTTCGGCCCGCCGTGGTGGACGTCGCCCTGGAGGCCTTCACCGAGCAGGAGGCCCGCGACCTGCTCGCCGGCCGCGGCGTGGTCGCCCCCGACGCGGTCGACGCCATCGTCCGGATGTCCCTCGGCCTGCCCCTGCTGCTCGCCCTGCTGGCCGGCACCGACCCGCACTCCGCCGAGGACGTCGCCGACGCCGGAACGGACGCCGTCGACAAGGCCGTTCAGCGCTTCCTCCAGTGGATCCCGGAACCCGCGCTCCGCGACACCGTGCTCGCCGCGGCCCTCCCGCCCCGCCTCGACCGCGACCTGTTCCGCCACGCCGTCGACGACCCCGCCGCCACCGGCTGGGACTGGCTGCTCGACCAGCCCTTCGTCACCGGCCGCGGCGACGCCCACCAGTACCACGCCGTCGTCCGCGCCAGCCTCCTCCAGCGCCACCGCGTCCGCTCCCCGCAGGCCTGGCAGGACGGCCACACCCGCCTCGCCCGGCACCACGCCGCCGCCCGCGCCGCCCTGGAACGCAGCCTGCCGCTCTCCCTCCTGCGCAGCGACGCCCGGCTCCGCCGCCACCTGCTGGACGAGACCTACCACCTGCTGTGCACCGACCCGGCCGCCCAACTGCTGCCGGCCCTCGACCGGCTCGCGGACGCCGCCGGCCACTCCCCCGACTCGCTCACCGCCTGGGCCGACACCCTCGACCTGGCCGCCCGCGACACCGGCGACCCCGAACTCCTCGGCTGGGCCGCCCGGCTGCGCACCGCCGTCACCGCGCCGGAACCCGGCGACCCCGTCCTGGACGCGCTGGCCGCCCCCGGCCTGCCCGCCCGCCTGCGCGCCCGGGCGCTGGCCTGGCAGGGCCGCCGGCTGATCGACCGGGACCGCGACACCGAGGCCCTCGCGCTGCTCGACCGGGCCCTGCTGCTCGCCCCCGACCTGCTGCCCGCGCTGCTCCAGCGCGGCCGCGTGCACTCCTACCTGCACCACCACGAGCCGGCCCTGGCCGACCTCGACGCGGCGCTCGACCGCACCCCGTTCGCGGCCGAGGCCCGCGCGGCCCGCGAGCACCCGCACCGGCTGGCCGCCGCCGTCGCGGACCGCGCGGCGGACGTGCACCCCGATCCGGACCACGCCGACGCGTTCCTGTTCCGGGGCGCGGCCCTGCGCGTGGCCCAGCGGCCGGACGAGGCGCTGCCCGCCGTCGACGCCGCGCTGGCGCTCGAACCCGACAACCTCCGGGCGCTGTGCGAGCGCGGCGCGATCCACCTGGTGGCCGGCCGGTTCGACCGGGCCCTCACCGACTTCACCGCCACCCTCGCCGCCGACCCCGGCAACGTCAACGCCCTCGCCTGGCGCGGGCAGACCCACCGCCGGACGGGCCGGTTCGACCAGGCCGTCGCCGACCTCGACGCGGCGCACGCCCTGGACCCCGCCGATGCCTGGACGCTGTGCGAGCGCGGCATCACCCACCGCCTGGCCGGCCGGCCCGAGCAGGCCCTCGCCGACCTGGACGCCGCGCTCGCCCGCAAGCCCGGCTACGTGTGGGCC
>NZ_JBHWDS010000014.1:43982-138211 GCF_042734615.1 Kitasatospora sp. NPDC059646 | reverse complement strand
CCCTGTGCGAACGCGGCGAAGTGCACCGCGCCGCGGGCCGGTTCGACCGGGCCGTCGACGACTTCACCGCCGCCCTCGACGCCCTGCCCGACTACGCCGCCGCGCTGGCCTGGCGCGGCTGCACCCACCACGAGGCCGGCCGCCCCGAGCAGGCCCTCGCCGACCTCGACGCCGCCCTCGCCCTCGACCCCCACGACCCCTGGACGCTCAGCATCCGCGGCCTCGTCCACCGGATGTCCGGCCGGCCGGACGACGCCCTGGCCGACTTCACCGCCGCCCTCGCCCTCGACCCCGGCTACGCCTGGGCCCTGTGCGAACGCGGCGAAGTGCACCGCGCCGCGGGCCGGTTCGACCGGGCCGTCGACGACTTCACCGCCGCCCTCGACGCCCTGCCCGACTACCCCCACGCCCTCGCCCGGCGCGGACAGACCCACCAGCAGGCCGGCCGCCCCGAGCAGGCCCTCGCCGACCTCGACGCCGCCCTCGCCCTCGACCCCGACGACCCGTGGACCCGCCACCAGCGGGCCCAGGCCCACCAGCTGGCGGGCCGTCACTCCGCGGCCGTCGCCGACTACACGGCGGTGCTGGCCCTCGACCCGGCCTGCGCCGCCGCCCACCTCGGCCGCGGCGCCAGCCACTTCGCAGCCGGCCGTCCCGAGCAGGCGCTCGCCGACTTCGACGCCGCCCTCGCCCTCGACCCCGGCGACAGCTGGGCGCTGGCCCGGCGCGCGCTGCTGCACCACGATGCCGGCCGGACCGACCTCGAACTCGCCGACCTGGACCGCGCGATCGCCGCCGACCCGGCCCACCACTGGGCGCTGTACTCCCGCGGCGAGCTGCACCGGCTGGCGGGCCGGCTCGACCGGGCGACCGCGGACTTCACCGCCGCTCTCGCCGTCGCCCCGGACGACGCCGCCGCCCTCACCGGCCGCGCCCAGGCCCACCACCAGGCCGACCGCCCCGAGCAGGCCCTCGCCGACCTCGACGCCGCCCTGGCCGCCGACCCCGGCCGCGTCTTCGCCCGCTACCTGCGGGCCGAGCTGCACCGCCGCGCCGAGCGCCTGGACGACGCGCACGCCGATCTCACGGCCGTCCTGGCCCTCGACCCGTCGCAGCTCGACGCCCGCTGCGACCTGGTCTCCGTCCTGCGCCGGCAGGGCCGCCTGCCGGCCGCCCGGGCGGCGCTGGCCGAGGCCGCGCGGCAGAACCCCGCCGACGCCGCCGTCCTGCTCGAAGAGGCCGTGCTGCAGTCGCTCGAACCCGGGCCGGACCGCACGGCCGCCGCCTGGGACGCCGCCCTGGCCGCCGCCCGGCACTCCGACCGGAGCGAGCGCGCGGCCACCGCCGTGCTGCGCGCCGTGGCCCTCCCCCGTGCCGACCTCGCCGCCGCCGTGGCCGAGTTCCTCGCCGTCCCGGACCCGTACCGGATCGTCGGGACGCTCCGCGGCTACCTCCGCGAACTGGCCGTCGGCCCGGCCGCCGACCGGGCCGCCACCGCCCTCGATCTGCTCGACGCGCCAGGACCCTGACGGCCGTTCGGGCGGCGCGGCGCGGTCAGCCGCCGATCGCCGACATCGGCCGGTCGGGCTGGAGGAACTCCGGGTCGTCGATGCCCGCGCCGGCCTTCTTGCCCCACATCGCCGCGCGCCACAGCTCCGCCAGCTCCGCGTCGCCGGCGCCCGAGCGCAGCGCGCCGCGCAGGTCCGTCTCGCCGGTCGCGAACAGGCAGTTGCGGACCTGGCCGTCGGCGGTCAGCCGGGTGCGGTCGCAGGCGCGGCAGAACGGCCGGGTGACGGAGGCGATGACGCCGACCGTCGCGGGGCCGCCGTCGACGAGCCACCGTTCGGCGGGTGCGGCGCCGCGCGCCGCGGACGGCTCGGGGGTCAGCGAGAACCGGGTGCGCAGCAGCGCGAGGATCTCCTCCGCCGTGACCATCTGTGCGCGGTCCCAGCCGTGTTGGGCGTCCAGCGGCATCTGTTCGATGAACCGCAGCTGGTAGCGGTGCTCGATCGCCCAGGCCAGCAGGTCGGCGGCCTCGTGCTCGTTGACGCCGCGCATCAGCACCGCGTTGAGCTTGACCGGCCGGAGCCCGGCGGCCTCCGCGGCGGCCAGCCCGTCCAGCACGTCCTGGTGGCGGTGACGCCGCGTCAGGCGGTGGAAGACGGCGGGGTCCAGGGTGTCGAGGGAGACGTTGACCCGGTCGACGCCGGCGTCCCGCAGCGCGGGGGCGACCCGGGCGAGGCCGATGCCGTTGGTGGTGAGGGAGATCTCGGGCCGGGGCGCCAGCTCCGCGCAGGCGGCGATGATCGGGACCAGCCCGGGCCGCAGCAGCGGTTCGCCGCCGGTGAAGCGGACCTCGCGCACCCAGAGTTCGCGGACCGCCAGCCCGACCAGCCGGACGATCTCCTCGTCGGTGAGCAGTTCGGGCTTGCCGAGCCAGTTCAGGCCCTCTTCGGGCATGCAGTAGGTGCAGCGCAGGTTGCACCGGTCGGTGAGGGAGACCCGCAGGTCGACTGCCTGTCGTCCGTAGGTGTCGAGGAGCATCGCGGCCCGCCTTTCCCTGGAAGCCAAGCTGGCCCGGCCGCCGGGCGGCGGCCGGGCCAGCTTAACGGTGCGCGCGGGCGGCTCCGGAGTCAGTGCGCGCCGAGGCCGGTGAGCGACCGGACCTCGAGTTCGGCGTACTTCGCCGGGTCGGCCGTGTCGCGGGCCAGCCAGGTGCCGATCGCGCCGGCCAGGAAGCCGACCGGGATGGAGACCAGACCGGGGTTCTCCAGCGGGAACCAGTGGAAGTCGCTGTGCGGGAAGAGCGAGGTCTTGGGGTTGCCGGAGACCACCGGGGAGAAGACCACCAGGGTGACGGAGGTGATCAGGCCGGCGTAGGTGGCGGAGACCGCGCCGGCGGTGTTGAACCGCTTCCAGAACAGCGAGTACAGCAGGGTGGGCAGGTTGGCGGAGGCCGCGACCGCGAAGGCCAGCGCGACCAGCGCGGCGGCGTTCAGCTTGTCGGCGAAGATCGACAGCACGATGGCGATCGCGCCGATCGCGACGGCGGCGAGCCTGGCGCTGGCGACCTCCTCCTTCTCGCTCGCCTTTCCGCGCCGGATCACGTTGGCCCACAGGTCGTGGGCGAAGGACGAGGAGGAGGCGAGGGTGAGTCCGGCGACCACGGCGAGGATGGTGGCGAAGGCGACGGCGGAGATCACCGCGAGCAGCACCGCGCCGCCGGTGGAGCCGGCTCCGCCGCCGAGCTGCTCGGCGAGCAGCGGGGCCGCGGTGTTGCCGGCCGCGTTGGACGCCTTGATGGTCTTGGGGCCGACCAGGGCGGCGGCGCCGAAGCCGAGGGCGAGCGTCATCAGGTAGAAGACGCCGATGATGCCGATCGCCCAGAGCACCGACTTCCGGGCGGCCTTGGCGGTGGGCACGGTGTAGAAGCGGACCAGGATGTGCGGCAGTCCGGCGGTGCCGAGGACGAGTGCGATGCCGAGGCTGAGGAAGTCGAGCTTGGTGGTGCCGGTGACGCCGTACTTGAGCCCGGGTTCGAGGAAGGCGCGGCCCTTGCCGCTGGCGTCGGCGGCGGCGCCGAGCAGCTCGGACAGGTTGAAGTGGTACTTGGCCAGCACCATGACGGTCATGGTCGCGGCGCCGGCGATCAGCAGCACCGCCTTGACGATCTGCACCCAGGTGGTGCCCTTCATGCCGCCGACGGTCACGTAGATCACCATCAGCGCGCCCACCGCCACGATCGTCCAGCGCTTGGCGCCGTCGCCGCTGACGCCGAGCAGCAGGGCGACCAGCGAGCCGGCGCCGACCATCTGGGCCAGCAGGTAGAAGATCGACACCACGATGGTGGAGATGCCGGCGGCGGTGCGCACCGGGCGCTGGCGCATCCGGAAGGCGAGGGCGTCGGCCATCGTGTAGCGGCCGGAGTTGCGCAGCGGTTCGGCGACCAGCAGCAGGGCGACCAGCCAGGCGACCAGGAAGCCGATGGAGTAGAGGAAGCCGTCGTAGCCGTAGAGGGCGATGAGTCCGGCGATGCCGAGGAAGGACGCGGCGGACATGTAGTCCCCGGAGATCGCCAGGCCGTTCTGGAAGCCGGTGAAGGCGCGGCCGCCGGCGTAGAAGTCGGCGGCGTCCCTGGTCTGCCGGCCGGCCCACAGGGTGATGCCGAGGGTGGCGATCACGAAGACCCCGAACAGCGACATGATCAGGGTGCGGTGGTCGCTCGCGGAGCTGGCCAGGTGGGTCATTCGGCGGCCTCCTCGGCGACGGTGGTGTGGTCGGCCTGGGCGGGCAGCACGGCGTCGGCGCGGAAGCGGATGGCGGCGGCGCCCGGGTCGAGCCGGCGGTCGGCGTGCCGGGCGTACCAGGCGGCGATGGCGAAGGTGCTGGCGAACTGGAGGAGGCCGAGCACCAGTGCCAGGTTGATGTCGCCGGCGACCCTGGTGCTCATCAGGCCGGGCGCGTAGCAGGAGAGCAGGACGTAGAGCAGGTACCAGAGCACGAATCCGGCGGTGACCGGAAATGCGAAGTTCCGGAAGGAGCTGCGCAGTTGGCGGAACTCGGCGGATTCCTCGATGCGCTGGAACGATTCCGGGGCGGTCTCGGGCGGGGGTGCCACGCGGGGCCTCCTGTCGTCTTCGGGGCGAGGGACGATCGGATGGGCGTGTGGTGCGTCACTCGGAGTGCGCTGCATGCTAGATCCGGGACGCGGTCGCGAGAAGGTTCCCCGCACGATCCGGCTGAAAAACTGACCGGAACGCGGAACCGGGGCGGCCGTCGCAACGGCCGCCCCGGTCTGATGATCAGCCAATCAGACGTCTTCAGAAGGCAATTCGGACCTTCAGCGCCGTCCGCTCGTCCATCGCCCGGTACCCCTCCGGCACCCCGTCCAGGTCCACCGTCCGGTCGAACACCGCACCCGGGTCGATCGCGCCGGACAGCACGTCGGGCAGCAGTTCGGGGATGTACGCCCGGGCCGGGGCGACGCCGCCGACCAGCCGCACGTTCCGGTTGAACATCTGGTGGACGTCCACGCCCGCGCTGCCGCCGTGCGGCACGCCGACGTAGCCGACCGCGCCGCCGTCCCGGGCGATCGAGATCGCGGTGCGCATCGACTCCTCGGTGCCGACCGCCTCCAGCACGGCGTTCGCACCCCGGCCGCCGGTCAGCTCGCGGACCGCCTCGACCGCGGCCTCGCCGCGCTCCGGCACCACGTCGGTGGCGCCGAAGGAGCGGGCTATCGCGGTGCGGCCCTCGTGCCGGCCGAGCGCGATGATCCGTCCCGCGCCGAGCCGGTGCGCGGCCAGCACGCCGCACAGGCCGACGGCGCCGTCGCCGACCACGGCGACGGTCGCGCCGGGCCGGACGCCCGCCGACACCGCGGCGTGGTGGCCGGTCGCCATCACGTCGGACAGCGCCAGCAGCGCCGGCAGCAGCTTCTCGTCGCCGGCCGCCTCCTTGGGCAGCTTCACCAGGGTGCCGTCCGCGAACGGCACCCGGACCGCCTCGCCCTGCCCGCCGTCCGAGCCGGGGACGCCCCAGAACCCGCCGTGCGGGCAGGAGGTCTGCAGGCCCTCGCGGCAGTACTCGCACACGCCGTCCGACCAGACGAACGGGGCCACCACCAGGTCGCCGACTGTGAGATCGCGCACCTCGGCGCCGACCTCCTCGACGAAGCCCAGGAACTCGTGGCCGATCCGCTGCCCGGCCTGGCGCTTGGCCACGCCGCGGTACGCCCACAGGTCGCTGCCGCAGATGCAGGCGTTCAGCACCCGCACCACGGCGTCGGTGGGGCGCTGGATCCGCGGGTCGGGCACCTCCTCGATCCGGATGTCCTGGGGGCCGTGGATCACGGTGGCGCGCATGAGGGTTCGTCCTTCGGTGCAGGGGGCGGGTGCCGTGTTCGCACCCGCGTTCCACTGTAGGACGCCCCCGGAACCAGGGATCCGGCCGGAGCCGTCCCCGGCTCCCCGTAAAGTGGTGCGCTATGTACGCGCCCTTCACCACCTCGCCGCTCCCGGCACAGCGCACCGGCCCCGGCGGGGGCACCGGGCGCGGCTTCGCGGTGGTCGACGTGGAGACCACCGGCCTCGGGCGCTCGGACCGGGTGATCTCGGCGGGCGTCTACCAGCTCGACCCGGACGGCGAGGTCACCGACCACTGGTACACCCTGGTCAACCCGGAGCGGGACCCGGGGCCGGTGTGGATCCACGGCCTGACCAGCGAGGTGCTGGCGGGCGCGCCGACCTTCCCGGAGGTCGCCGCCGAGTTCGCCGAGCGGCTGCGCGACCGGGTGATGGTCGCCCACAACGCCCTGTTCGACTGGAACATGATCTCCCGTGAGTTCTCCCGGGCCGGTCTGCGCGCCCCGGTGGAGCAGCGGCTGTGCACCATGGTGCTGGCCCGCGACCTGCGGCTGCCCCTGCCGAACGGCAAGCTCTCCTCGCTGGCCGCCCACTTCGGGGTGAGCCAGCGTCAGGCGCACCACGCGCTGGACGACGCCCGGGTGCTCGCCGAGGTGTTCCGCCCCTCGCTCCGGCTGGCCCGGGACGGCGGGGTGCCGCTGCCGCTGACCGCCTGCGTGGCCGTCACCGACCTCGGCGAGAACGCCCCGGCCGGCCCGTCCCGCGGCTCGTGGAGCAGCTCGTACCGGCCCGCCCGCAAGCGCCCGGCCTGCCCGTACCCGAACCCGGGGCGCTGGGTGGACGGTTCGCCGCTGGTGCAGGGCATGCGGGTGGCGATCACCGGCGACACCGCCACCGACCGCGAGCTGCTGGAGGACCGGGCGATCGAGGCGGGCCTGCACATCGCCTCCTCGGTGAGCCGGCTCACCAGCCTGCTGGTCACCAACGAGCCCGCCTCGTGGAGCGGCAAGGCCCGCAAGGCCCGCGAGTACGGCACCCCGGTGGTCGGCGAGGACGCGTTCCTGCAGCTGCTGCGGGAGGTCGCGCCGCACCCCGGTGCGTGACGCGGCGGTAAGGAGGGTTAGCGTGCCGGGTGTGTACCGATTCATGCTGTCCGCGCGCTGGGCGGTCATCGTCCTGCTGGCGCTGGTGCTGATCCCGACCATGATCCGGTTGGGCTTCTGGCAGTACCACCGCCACGAGGCGCGGGTGGCCCGCAACGACCTGGTGGCCCGGAACCTGGGCAGCCCGCCGGTCGCCTTCGACTCGCTCTCCTCCCCGGGCTGGTCGGTCCCCGGCGACCAGGTGTGGCGCACCGTCACCGCGCAGGGGCACTACGACACGGCGCACGAGGTGGTCGTCCGCGGCCGCACCGAGCCGGGCGGCAGCTCCATCGGCTACTTCGTGATCACTCCGCTGGTGCTGGCCGACGGCAAGGGCTCGGTGCTGGTCAACCGCGGCTGGGTGGAGTCCGCCGCGGACGCCGCCAGCCTGCCCGCCGTACCCGCCCCGCCGGCCGGCGACGTGACGGTGACCGGGCGGCTGCGCGCGGACGAGACGTACGCGGCGCTGGGCGCGAAGAACCGCGGCGGCCTCCCGGACCGGATGTACCGGGTGATCAACAGCGCGGAGCAGGCCAGGTTCTCGGGCAGCCAGGTGCTCGGCGGCTACCTGGAGCTGGCCTCCTCCCAGCCCGCGGCCGGCGCCGCCCCCACCCTGCTCGCCGAGCCCGGCCACTCCGACATCGGCCCGCACATGGCGTACGCGATCCAGTGGTGGCTGTTCACCACGCTGATCCCGGTCGGCGTGGTGGTGCTGGCCCGGCGCGAGGCCAAGCAGCACGCGGCGCGGCCGGCGGAGGCCGGGGAGCTGGTCGGCGCTACCGGCTGAGCGGCGACGGCTCCAGCGGCTGCTCGGCCCAGATGGTCTTGCCGGTGCGGGTGTAGCGGCTGCCCCAGCGTTCGGTGAGCTGGGCGACCAGGTACAGGCCGCGGCCGCCCTCGTCGGTGAGCCGGGCCCGGCGCATCCGCGGCTGGGTGGCGGACGGGTCGGACACCTCGCAGGTCAGCACCGAGGAGCGGATCAGCCGCACCACCACGGGGCCGCCCGCGTACCGGATGGCGTTGGTGACCAGTTCGCTGAGCACCAGCTCGGTGGTGAACACCAGCTCGCCCAGCCCCCACTGCTCCAGGGTGCGGCTGGCCGCCTCCCGCACCCCGGCGACGGCCGACGGGTCGGCCTCGATGGTCCAGGCGGCGGTGTCGCCGGGCAGCACCTGGTGCAGCCGGGCCAGCAGCAGCGTGACGTCGTCGCTCTGCCCGGCGGTGGCCATCTCCGCGACGATCGCCCGCCCGGCCGCGGCCAGGTCCCCGCGCAGGTCGGCCTCGCCGAGCTGGGCGGCCAGCTGCGCCATGCCCTCGTCGAGGTCGCCGCCGTCGCCGCCCTCGATCAGCCCGTCGGTGTACAGCGCCAGCACGGTGCCGGCGCGCAGCGCGCATTCGGCGGTCTCGAACGGCAGCCCGCCGACGCCCAGCGGCGGCCCCGGGTTGACCGGCAGGTACTCGACCCGCCCGTCGGGGTGGACCACGGCGGGCGGCGGGTGCCCGGCGCTGGCGGTCTGGCAGAGCCCGGACACCGGGTCGTAGACGGCGTACACGCAGGTCGCCCCGGACGGGTCGGCGACGCCGCGTTCGCGTTCCTCCTCGCTGCCCTCGACCACCAGCTGGGAGACCAGGTCGTCGAGGTGCACCAGCAGTTCGTCGGGTTCCAGGTCCAGGTCGGCGAGGGTGCGGACGGCGGTGCGCAGCCGGCCCATGGTGGCGCTGGCCTGGAGTCCGTGGCCGACCACGTCGCCGGCCACCAGGGCGACCCGGGCGGAGGACAGCGGGATGACGTCGAACCAGTCGCCTCCGACTCCGGTCGCGGTGTCGGTGGGCCGGTAGACGCTGGCGGTGGTGGCGGCGGGCACGGCGGTCTCGGCGGGCGGCAGCAGGCTGCGCTGGAGTCCGACGGCGGCGCGGTGCTCGCGGGTGTAGCGGCGGGCGTTGTCCAGGGCGAGCGAGGCCCGGGCGGCGATCTCCCGGAGCAGTTCGAGGTCCTCGCGCGGGTAGGGGCCGTCGGCGGGGTCGCGGTGCACGGTGACCCGCCCGAGCGGGCCGCTGCGGGCCTGCAGCGGGGCACTCATCGACGGCGGGTCGGGGAGCGCCGCGGCGGGGGCGCCGAGCTCCTCGCGTCCCAGCGGGCCGAGCGGGCGGTCGTCGGCGCGCGGCGGCCCGGCGGTGGCGGTGCGCCGGACGGCGAGCCGGCCGTCGGCGGCGGGCTGCGGGTCGTCGCCGGTGAACACGGCCTCGGCGATGTCCACCTCGACCCGGTCGCCGAGGCCGGGGACGAGCACCCCGGCCAGGTCCTCGGCGGTGCCGGCCACCGACAGCGAGCCGCCGACGGCGGCGGTGGCCCGGTGCAGCACGTCGGCCCGCCGCCGGTAGCGGTGCAGTTCGGTGACGTCGCCGAACAGCGCGGTCACGCCGATCACGGCGCCGTCCAGGGCCTGCAGCCGGAACGCCTGGATCTCCATCACCACCCCGCTGCCGGGGTCGTCCAGGGTGCGGATCCGCAGCGCGGTGCGGACCACCGGCTCACCGGTGGCGATCACGTGCCGCAGGATCGCCTCGGTGGCGTCGGCGTCCTCGGGCTGCAGGAAGTCGCGCAGGTGGTGTCCGGCCAGGCCGTCGGGCAGGCCGGTGTAGGGCAGCAGGTGGGTGTTGGTGCGCAGCAGCCGCAGGTCCGAGTCGAACACCGCGAGGCCGACCCGGTCCTGCAGGAACAGTTCGCGGGTGAACGCCTCGTCCTGGCGCCGCCGGGCGACCGCGTCGGCGGGGGTGGCCAGGACCAGGGCGCGCACCTCGCCGCCCTCGCCGGACAGCGGCAGCACCTGGTAGGCGACCGCCAGCGGGTCGCCGGTGCCGGTGCGCAGCCGCACTTCGCCGGCCCGCCGGCCCAGCACGTGCTCGTCGCCCACGCCGTCGGCGAGCAGTTCGCGGGCGGGGCGGCCGGTGACCTGGGCGGCGTCCAGGGCGAGCAGCTGCTCGGCGGCGGTGGTCCAACCGACGACGCGTCCGTCGCCGTCGACCAGGGCGGCCGCGACGCCGTCGATGTACGGCAACCGCCGATTGTCCATGCGCTGCACCTCGGGTGGGTGGTCCGGTCCCCCCATCTTCGGACGGTTCCCGGTCCCGCGCCATTGACGGCCGGTCGCCGCACCTGGTCGGCGCACAGCCATTGACGGCCCGTATTGGTCTACTCCACATTGGCGGTGCAGTTGTCCTGATCCGCTCTTTCCCCCACCAGGAGCGCACTGTCATGACGCACCGCACGCGGCTCGTCCCGGGCGCCGCCGTCCTCGCCGCCGCCTTCGCCGCCGCCCTCCTGCCCGCCCCGGCCGGGGCCGCGACGCCCTCCTACGACACCGTCACGGTCTCCACCGGCAAGCAGCTCCAGGCCGCGCTGAGCGCCGCCGTCCCCGGCCGGACCATCCGGCTCACCGACGGCACCTACACCGGCAACTTCAAGATCACCACCGCGGGCACGGCCACCGCCCGGATCACCCTCACCGGCTCCCCCGGCGCGGTCCTCACCACCCCCACCGGCGGCGGCTACGGCCTGTCCCTGAACGGCGCCTCCTACTGGACCGTCCAGGGCCTGACCGTCACCGGCGCGCAGAAGGGCATCGTGGTCGACGCCTCCGACCGGGTGGTGCTCGACGGCGTGACGGTCCACCACACCACCATGGAGGGCGTCCACTTCCGCACCTCCTCCAGCCACGGCGTGCTGCGCAACTCGACCGTGCACGACACCGGCACCGCCCACGACGGCAAGGGCGAGGGCGTGTACGTCGGCACCGCCAACACGCTCACCGACCGCAGCGACTACGTGCAGATCCTGGACAACGTGATCGGCCCGAACATCGGCGGCGAGAACATCGACCTCAAGGAGGGCACCACCGGCGGCCTGGTCTCCGGCAACCGCTTCGACGGCAACGGGCTGACGGACGTCAACTACGACGACTCGTGGATCGACGTGAAGGGCAACGGCTACGTCATCGAGAACAACACCGGCGTCCGCACCATGAACGACGGCTACCAGACCCACACCCAGGTCGCCGGCTGGGGCTGCGGCACCGTCTTCCGCAACAACCGCTCCGACCTGACCGGCGCGAGCGGCACCAGCCCCGCCAAGTACGCGATCGACGTCACCAACTACGACCGCACCGCCTGCCCGGTCACCGTCACCGCCGACAACACCGTCACCGGCGGCACCGCCCTGGTCAACCCCGGCATCCCGGTGGGGTGACCTTCCGTCACCCGGCCGGTGCGACCGGCGAGAATGGGCGGCATGGATCTCGGACTCAAGGACAAGGTGTACGTGGTCACCGGCTCGACCCGGGGACTCGGCCACGCCACCGCCGAACAACTCATCGCCGAAGGCGCCCGCGTCGTCGTCACCGGCCGCACCGACGCCGCGGTCACCGCCGCGGCCGACGCCCTCGGCGACCGCGCGTACGGCGTCGCCGCCGACAACGCCGACCCGGCCACCCCGCAGCGCCTGATCGACGCCGCGACCAGCCGGTTCGGCGGCTTCGACGGCATGCTGATCAGCGTCGGCGGCCCCGCCGCCGGGCCGGTCGCCACCGCCAGCGACGAAGCCTGGGGCGCGGCGTTCGACTCCGTGTTCCTCGGCGCGATCCGGCTGGCCCGCGCCGCCGCCGAACGCCTCCCCTCCGGGGGCGTCATCGCCTTCGTGCTGTCCACCTCGGTCCGCCAGCCGATCCCCGGCCTGGGCATCTCCAACGGCCTGCGGCCCGGCCTCGCCATGGCCGCGAAGACCCTCGCCGACGAACTCGGCCCGCGCGGCATCCGCGTCCTCGGCCTCCTCCCGGGCCGCATCGACACCGACCGCGTCCGGGAACTCGACTCCCTCGCCCCCGACCCGGCCGCCGCCCGCGAGGCCGCCGCCGCCACCATCCCCCTCCGCCGCTACGGCACCCCCGAGGAGTTCGGCCGCACCGCCGCCTTCCTGCTCTCCCCGGCCGCCTCGTACCTCACCGGCGTGATGGTCCCGATCGACGGCGGCGCCACCCGCGGCCTCTGACCCCGCAGGCCCCGGGGCAGGGCCGCGACCACGGGCACCCCACCCCTCGCGCCCCTGCCCCGACACCGCCCAGGCCCGGACGCCGGCGTGGTCGCCGCGGCTCGGGGGCGGTCAGCGGACGCGGGGGGTCTTGGTGCGGTTCTTGCGGGGGCGGGCCACGCGGAGCCGGAGTTCGGCCGGGAGGGTGGTCAGGCCGAGGGAGTGCCGGGCGTGCTCGACGGGGCCGGTGCGGTAGGCGTCGACGAGGGCCGCGGTGTCCGCGCCCGGGGTGAGGCGGAGGACGGTGTGCACCTCGGGGCGGCGGGCGGCGCCGGTGACGCGGACGGTGACCCGGTCGACCTCGGGGAGGGCGACGGTCTCCGTCTCGATCGCGTCCTCGACGGCGCGGCTGCGCACGTGCAGGGCGAAGTGCGGCCGGCCGGGCGCGGCCGGGGAGGGCAGGTCGACGCCCGCCGGTCCGCCGCGGCGCAGCTGCGAGAACAGCCACCACAGCCCGCCGATCACCACCAGGGCGGGCACGGCGATCGCCACCGGCCAGAACCAGTCCTCGTCCTTCCAGCGGGTGCGGCTCGCGGTGCTGAGCACCGGCTGGTCGGGCGAGGTGAACGGCCAGTGCTGCGGCGGGGTGACGCCGAGGCGCCGGTAGACGTCCAGTCCGCCGAGCAGCACCAGCACCCCGCCGGCCAGCAGCAGGAGGCCGACCACGGCCAGGAGGGTGCGGTTGACGGCGCGTCGGCTCATCGGGGCGGCTCCAGCTCGGCGAGTTCACGGCGGTGGTGGCGCTCCCGCACCTGGCGGGTGCGGACGTCCAGCCGGTGCGGGGCAGCCAGCGGGATCCGGGCCAGTTCGGCCCGCAGGTCGCGCTCCACGCCGGCCGGGTCGGTGGTGCCGCTGACCGTCACCCGGGTGCGCCGCCGCCCCACCTTCACCTTCCAGGAGTGCAGGTCGGCGCGCTGCTGGGCCCGGCGGGCGATCAGGGCGGCGACCGCGCTGCGGTGCATGGCCGTGCCGCGCGGCTCCAGGGCCAGCCAGCCGCGCAGGCCGCGGCCGAACGCCAGGACCAGCAGCACCAGTCCGAGCAGCGCGACGCCGGCGGCGATCCCCAGCACCCACGGGTCGTCCAGGTGACGGGTCGCCAACTGGTGGGCCAGGTCCCGCCGCCAGGGCCGGGCCTGGCCGCCGGCCCGCACCGCGATCACGTCGTACAGCAGCGTCCCGGCGGCGACCACCAGGACCACCACCAGCAGTGCCGTCACCACGCCGCGCTCGGACCGCAGCCACCGGCCGGCGCTGCGCTTCCTCGGGTCCTTCGCCGTCTCGCTCATCGCGGCCCCGTCGGGTGCAGGCGGTCCACGATCACCTCGGCCGAGGTGACGGTGGTGCCGGTCAGCTCGGCGACCCGGGTGCACGCCGCGTCCTGCGCGGCCCGGGCCAGCTCCGCGACGTCGCACGGGAACGGCAGCTCGACGTGCAGGGTGAGCCGGACCCTGCCGTGCGAGTACAGCGCGGAGGCCTTCGGGTACGGCGCCGGGTCCGGGCGGCCCCGCCAGGCCGGGGCGAGCGCGTCGGCGGCGGCGCGGGCCGCGATCCGCCGGTACACCCGGTCCGCGATCTGTTCGCTGCCGCGCTGGGCGGGCGGGCCCGCGACCGCCCCCGAGTACGCCATCAGCCCCGCCGGTCCCGGCCGCGCAGCAGATCGCCGAGGTCACCCAGGTCGATGTCCCCCTCGATCAGCCGGCCCACCACGAAGCCCGCGGCACCGAGCACGGCGACCAGCAGGAACGCGGCGAAACCGCCGAAGTAGCCGGCGAAACCTAGGGCCATGCCGACGAGCAGGCCCACCAACGCCAGGTTCATCCGCCCACTCCTTCGGGGTCCGTCTCCGTGCCTCAATGGCTCAGCAGTTCAGTGGCTCGATGGCTCGTCGGGAGGCTCACTGCACCCGCGGGCGCCGTCCGGAGGTCGAGGGTTCCTCTTCCTCCTCCTCGTCCGGCTCGTCCGGCAGGTGCACGTCGTTCACGGCGATGTTCACCTCGACCACCTCCAGGCCGGTCATCCGCTCGACCGCCTCGATGATGTTCGACCGGACCTCGCCGGCCAGCCGCGGGATCACCACGCCGTACTCCACCACCAGCGCGATGTCGATGGCGGTCTGCTTCTCGCCGACCTCCGCCTTGATCCCGCGTCCGACGCTGGACTTCGTGCCCGGCACCCGGTCGCGCATCGCGCCGAACGTCCGGGAGAAGCCCGATCCCAGCGCGTGGATGCCGGACACCTCGCGGGCCGCCATGCCGGCGATCTTCTCCACCACGCCGACCGCGAGCGCCGTGCGCCCGCGCTCGTCGCTGGGCGACGACGCGTGCGACTCCGTCGCGTTCTTCTGCAGGTCTGCGGGCGTGGGGGTGTGGGGCTGCGCCATGTCGGGCCTCCTGACGTTCGAGTCCAGCTATATCGCACATCACCCCAACCCTGACATTTCGCCACGCACGGCGCGCGCCGGTGCACGCAAACAGGGGCACGGGGCACCTCCCGAGGTACCCGCACGTGCCCCTGTCGGCCGAGCTGCGTTCCTACATGCCGGCGAGGTCCCGGAGGCGGCGCGCCTGCGCCTCGCGCTCGGCGGCGCGCTGCTGGTCGTAGCTGCGGTCGGCCGCGCCCTGGAGCAGGGCCTTGGTCTCGATGACGGCGCTGCGCGGGGCGGCCAGCAGGGCGGCGGCGAGGTCGCTCGCGGTGGCAGCGAGTTCGTCCGCGGGGACGGCGACGTTGGCGAGGCCGGTGGCGACGGCCTCGTCCGCGCCGACGCGGCGGCCGGTGGCGCAGATCTCCAGGGCGCGGGCGTAGCCGACGAGGTCGGTGAGGGGCTTGGTGCCGGTGAGGTCGGGGACCAGGCCGAGGGAGGTCTCCTTCATGGCGAACTGGACGTCCTCGGCGACGACGCGGATGTCGCAGGCCAGGGCGAGCTGGAAGCCGGCGCCGACGGCGTGGCCCTGGACGGCGGCGACGGAGATCAGGTCGGGGCGGCGCCACCAGGTGAAGGCTTCCTGGTAGGAGGCGATCGCGGCGTCGAGTTCGGCGTCGGTGGAGGCGGCGAGCTGGAGGAACCCGGTCTCGCCGGGGATGCCCTCGGGGGTGAACATGGCGCGGTCGAGGCCGGCGGAGAAGGAGCTGCCCTCGGCCTGGAGGAGGGCGACCCGGACGGTGCCGGGGAGGGCGCGGCCGATCGCGGCGAGGGCGCGCCACATGGCGGGGGTCTGGGCGTTGCGGCGCTTGGGGTCGCAGAGCGTGACGACGGCGAGTTCGCCGTCCAGGTCGAGGCGGACGCCGGCCTGTTCCCACGCGGTGCGGTCGGCGTCGGGGATGTGGGTGGTCATGGCGGTGCTACCTCCAGCGACAGGCGGGGACGCCCGCCGACCCCGACGGGCTACTGGAGAGTAACAAAGCGTCGGATCCGCGTACAGGAATGCCCGGGGAATGCGCGGGAAATGCCCGGCGGAAGGGCCCGGAAACGGCGGTCGGCGGCTCGGGAGAACCCGGCCGCCGATCCGTGTGGAGCGTCGTGCATGGCGAGCAGCGTGCTGGTGCAGCGTGGGCGGCCGGGCTGCTCGGGCGCCGCCCGCCGGATGTGATGGACCGTCAGGAACCGGCGGCCGCAGCGGCTTTGCCCTTGCCGCGGGTGGCACCGCCGCGACCCCGGAGGTTGACCCCGGACTCGCTGAGCATCCGGTGCACGAAGCCGTAGGAGCGGCCCGTCTCCTCCGCGAGGGCGCGGATGCTCGCGCCGGAGTCGTACTTCTTCTTGAGATCGGCCGCGAGCTTTTCACGCGCGGCGCCTGTCACCCGGCTGCCCTTTTTCAGAGTCTCGGCCACCCGTGCCTCCTCGTAGAGGTGATCGGTCAGATTCCCATGATCACCCATTGCAAGGCTCCTGGCCACCCATTCGACAAGGTCCGTCGTCGGAATGCGGCCTCGGCCGGGGGTGTTCGTTCCGCACTACGGCGCTCACGGAGGGTGTGCGCCCCCTGTCGTGTTTCGCTCCGCCGAGCGAATCCGCTGCTCAGCCCGGCCGGGCGGGGAGGGCGCCCCGGTACCGCGGCGGGGGCTGAAGAGCCAACGGGCGGACCGGCCCGGGTGTTCCCGGAATCGACGGAAGACCAGTTCTTCTCGTACCTGCGGCCGACCCGGCGTCTACTCGCCGGTTCCGTCCGGCGGACCGGAACGGTCCGCCGGACGGCCGGGCACGGTTCAGGCGAGCGACACCAGGTCGTGGTAGGCGGGGCTCCACAGATCCTCGACGCCGTCGGGCAGCAGGATGATCCGCTCTGGCTGGAGCGCGTCCACCGCGCCCTCGTCGTGGGTGACCAGGACGACCGCGCCGCTGAACGAGTGCAGCGCGCCGAGGATCTCCTCGCGGCTGGCCGGGTCCAGGTTGTTGGTGGGCTCGTCGAGCAGCAGCACGTTGGCGCTGGAGACCACCAGGGTGGCCAGCGCGAGCCGGGTCTTCTCGCCGCCGGAGAGCACGCCGGCCGGCTTGTCGACGTCGTCGCCGGAGAACAGGAAGGAGCCGAGGATCTTCCGGATCTGCACCAGGTCGGTGTCCGGCGCGGCGGTGCGCATGTTCTCCAGCACGCTGCGCTCGGGGTCGAGCGTCTCGTGCTCCTGGGCGTAGTAGCCGATCTTCAGGCCGTGGCCGGGGATCACCTCGCCGGTGTCCGGCTTCTCGACGCCCGCCAGCATCCGCAGCAGGGTGGTCTTGCCCGCGCCGTTGAGGCCCAGCACGACGACCCGGGAGCCGCGGTCGATGGCCAGGTCGACGTCGGTGAAGATCTCCAGCGAGCCGTACGACTTGGACAGGCCGGACGCCGTCAGCGGGGTCTTGCCGCACGGGGCCGGGTCGGGGAAGCGCAGCTTGGCGACCTTGTCGGACTGGCGGACCTGCTCCAGGCCGGAGAGCAGCTTCTCGGCGCGGCGGGCCATGTTCTGCGCGGCGACCGTCTTGGTGGCCTTGGCGCGCATCTTGTCGGCCTGCGCGTTGAGGGTGGCGGCCTTCTTCTCGGCGTTGGCGCGCTCGCGCTTGCGGCGCTTCTCGTCGTCCTCGCGCTGCTGCTGGTACTGCTTCCAGCCCATGTTGTAGATGTCGATGGTGGAGCGGTTGGCGTCCAGGTAGAAGACCTTGTTGACGACCGTCTCGACCAGGTCGACGTCGTGCGAGATGACGATGAAGCCGCCCTTGTAGGTCTTCAGGAAGTCCCGCAGCCAGGCGATGGAGTCGGCGTCGAGGTGGTTGGTGGGCTCGTCGAGCAGCAGGATGTCGGCGTCCGAGAAGAGGATCCGGGCCAGTTCGACGCGGCGGCGCTGACCGCCGGAGAGGGTGTGCAGGGGCTGGCCGAGGATGCGGTCGGGCAGGCCCAGCGCGGCGGCGATGGTGGCGGCCTCGGCCTCGGCGGCGTAGCCGCCCTTGGTGAGGAACTCGGTCTCCAGCCGGGCGTACTTCTTCATCGCGTTGTCGCGGGTGGCGCCCTTGCCGTTGGCCATCCGCTCCTCGTTCTCGCGCATCTTCTTGAGCACGGTGTCGAGGCCGCGGGCGGACAGGATGCGGTCCCGGGCGAGCACGTCGAGGTCGCCGGTGCGCGGGTCCTGCGGGAGGTAGCCGACCTCGCCGGAGCTGGTGACCGTGCCGCCGGCCGGCAGGCCCTCGCCGGCGAGCACCTTGGTGAGGGTGGTCTTGCCGGCCCCGTTGCGGCCGACCAGGCCGATCCGGTCGCCCGGGGCGATCCGGAAGCTGGCGGACTCGATCAGGATGCGGGCACCGGCACGAAGCTCCAGGGCGTTCGCGGAAATCATGGCTGGGGTCACTCCTAGACGTGGGTATGGCACTCAGCCATGCGCTCCAGTCTACGGGAGGGCGCGATCCGTTTTCCGGGGGCCGCCCGGCGGCGGTCGCCCGCAGGGCGTCACCTCTCGCAGGTGGGGGCGGCGACGGCGAAGGGGGCCGTGGCGGTGCCGCAGTTGCTCTCCCGGGCGCCCCGGGTGGTGTCGTACACCCAGGTGCCGATCACCGGGCCGTCCTCGATCGCGACCCGGTGGCTGTCCAGGGCGCGCATCTCGACGTCGGGGCCGGTGTTGAGGAAGTTGCCGGGGGCGTTGAGCGAGAACACCATGACGCCGCCGGGCAGCGGGCGGGCGCCGGAGCCGGGGGCGGGCGGGCAGACCCGGGGGATCAGCACCGCGTCGTCGGTGTGCGCGGTGCGCGCCGGGTCGAAGGTGCAGCCCGCCGGGGGCCGGGAGTTGAAGCGCAGGTCGCCGTCGCGGTCGCGGAAGCCCATCAGCAGGCCGGGGGTGACCACCGTGACGAACGCGTCGGCCTTCGGGTCGGCGGACGGCTGGACGGCGATGGCCGCGCGGTGCGCGGCGAACTGCCGGCGCTGCTCCTCGGTGCGGTCCGCCGCGCCGGGTTCGCCGTCGGCGCGCAGCCAGTCGGCCAGGCCGGGGACGCTGCGGTGCCAGCGCACCGAGTGGTCGGCCGGGTCGACGGAGGTGACCATGCCGTCGTCCCAGACCACCGCCACGTTGGTGCCGATCATGGTCTGGTGGAGGGCGGTGCTGCCGTCGCGGCGGTAGGACCACAGGTGGGCACCGGTGGTCTTCGAGTAGGCCTCCAGCCCGGGGCCGACCTGCAGGTCGAGGTCGCCCGGGCCGGCCGACTGCGCGCCGACCGGGCTGACGTCCGCCGCTCCGGGCAGGACCTGGTCTCCGAACGGCTGCGGGCGGTTGGCGTGCGCCGCCGCACCGGCCGCGAGGACCAGCAGGACGGCGGCGGCGGGCAGGACCGATCGGGGCGACAGACTGCGCAGCGGATTGAAGGACACCGCCGGAGCGTACCGTCCGCCCCTGACGGAATTCAGCTCGATTAGAACGCGGCACGCCGCCGCCGCAGCCCTTATACGGTTCTGACACAACCCGCTCCGACCTGCGTCGCCGAAGGCCTCCGCGGCCCGGACGGCCCGTTAGGGTACGGCTTCGAAGGGCCAAAGGACTGTTACAGAGGTGAGACAGGATGCAGTTTGACGACGACGCCCGGCTCGACGACTCGCAGGTGGAGGACCGCCGGGGCTTCCCCGGCGGCGGCCTGGCGATCGGCGGCGGCGCGATCGGCATCCTGGGCCTGGTGATCGCCCTGGTGCTCGGCGTGGACCCGGGCATGATCGGACTGTCCGGCTCCGGAGGCGCGAAGCCGGCCGGGCAGGGCACCGGGGCGGACCAGGTGTCCCAGGAGTGCAGGACCGGCGCGGACGCCAACAAGCGGCAGGACTGCCGGATCCTGGCCGTGGTCAACAGCGTGCAGAACTACTGGCAGTCCGACTTCGCCTCGCGCGGGAAGAAGTACGCGCAGGCGCAGACCGTGCTGTTCACCGACCGGGTGTCGACGGCCTGCGGCCCGGCGTCCTCGGCGGTCGGGCCGTTCTACTGCCCGGGCGACCACAAGGCCTACTTCGACCTCGGCTTCTTCAACGACATGACCCGTCAGCTGGGGGCCCGGGGCGGCCCGTTCGCGGAGGCGTACGTGGTAGCCCACGAGTACGGGCACCACGTGCAGACGCTGCTGGGCACCATGGACCGGGTCGGCAGCGACCGGCAGGGCGCGGACAGCGCCTCGGTGAAGCTGGAGCTGCAGGCCGACTGCTACGCGGGCGTCTGGACGCACCACGCCACCACCACCCCGCAGGCCTCCACCGGCCGTCCGCTGATCACCCGGCTGACCGACGAGGACATCGCGCGGGCACTGGACGCCGCCGAGTCGGTCGGCGACGACCGGATCCAGCAGCGGGCCACCGGGAAGACCAACCCGGAGACCTGGACGCACGGTTCCTCGGCGCAGCGCACCCAGTGGTTCACCACCGGCTACCGGACCGGCGACCCGGCCAGCTGCAACACCTTCGGCTGACCGCGACGGCGGTGACCCGATGGGGTGACATGCGGCCTTTATGACGTTCTGTCAGGCTAGGCTCCGAGGGCCGAAGTTGCCCCCAGCCCGTTCGGAGAGAGCCCATGCGCCTCGGACGCCTGACCCTGGCCGCCGCCGCTCTGCTGCTGATGACGACCGCGAGCGTGCCGTCGGGCAGCCCGCTCGGCCAGACCGAGCGGCACGCGGCGCTCTCCTCGGACGCCGTCCAGCCGCGCGGCGCGGCGCCCCGGCCGGTGGTGCAACGGGCCCAGCACGAAGTGCCGTTCGGCGCGTTCGTCGGCTCCTGGGACGACTACATCCCGAACATCGCGCGGATGGCGGCCTGGCTGGACAACGCCAACCTGCAGGTCGGCCACACCTACCTGGCGGGCAACAGCTGGCAGGACGTCGAGGGCGAGGCCATGGTGCTCGGCCTGTGGTCGCAGTGGCGGCAGGGCGACCCGACCAGGCGGCTGGTGCTGGGCGTGCCGATGCTCGTCCCCAACGAGGGCAACGTGCCGGACGACGAGGTGGCCCGGCTGCTGGAGCGCGGCAACCGGGGCGAGTTCGACCAGCACTTCCTGATGCTGGCCCGGAAGCTGGTGGCGCTGGGCGGCGCCGACACCGTGCTCACCCTGGGCTGGGAGATGAACGGCGTCACCTACACGTCGCGGTGCAAGCCCGACCCGGCCGGCTGGAAGACGTACTGGCGGCGGATCGTCGGCGTGATGCGCTCGGTGCCGGGGCAGCGCTTCTCCTTCGACTTCGCCCCCACCCGCGGGCTGGACGCGGTCCCGTGGACCCGCTGCTACCCGGGCGACGACGTGGTCGACATCATCGGCATGGACAGCTACGACCAGCCCGCGGGCGCCACCTTCGACGAGTACGTCACCGAGCCGTACGGGCTCCAGGACCAGGTGGAGTTCGCGGCCAAGCGCGGCAAGCCGGTCTCCTACCCGGAGTGGGGGCTGTTCCGCAACGGCGACAACCCGGAGTACGTGCGGCGGATGGTGGAGTGGATGCGCACCCACGACACCGCCTACCAGACCGTCACCGACTACTGTCCGCACGGATTCTGGGAGTGCAAGGACAACCCCAGGTCGGCGGCGGTGTACCGGCAGTTGATGGCCGGCTCGGCCGGGGCGGCGGGACCGGCCAGGACCTCGCCGCCGCCGTCGCCCCGGCCGCCGTCGCCGGCGTCACCGCAGCCGTCGCCGCGCTAGCGCCTCCTTCAGCCCGGGGAGCCTGGTCCGCAGCAGGTGCACGGCCGCGCCGCGGGCCCGCACCCGCAGGGCCCGGGCGGCGGCCGACGGGGCGAGCCGGCCGGGGCCGAGCACCAGCCGCTGGTTGGGCAGGCGGTCGGGCCGCCAGCGCTGCTTGTACGGCTCCTGGCCGCGCAGCAGGCTCAGCTGCGGGATCCCGGCGGCCCGCACCTCGTCCAGGGCCGCGCCGAACAGCAGGCCGGCGATGTCCAGGCGTTCGCGCAGCCGGGGGTGCGCGCCGTACATGTAGAGGCCGCCGAACGGGGCGCACAGCAGCACCAGGTTGACCGCCAGCAGTTCGCCGTCGAGCTCGAAGCGGTGTATCGCGGCCCGGCGGGTGGCGACCAGGCCGGTGGTGGACTCGACGAGGTGCTCCGCGAAGCGCTCGGTGAGGTGCTCCGGGGTGGCCCCGCGGTGCTCCCACTGGAGGCGGTGCAGCCGCAGCAACTCGCGGACCGTGTCCGGGACTTCGTCGGCACCGGCGGAGTGCACCCGGATCCCGGCCTCGGCGATCCGGCGGAGCTTGACCCGGCTGCGCTGGGCGGTCTTGCCGGGCAGCCGCTTGAGGAGTTCGTCCATCGGGACGGCGGGCAGGTACTGGCACAGCGAGTCGGCGAACCGGTGCCGGCGGCCGGGCCAGTGCGCGAACACCCGCTGCACGGCGGCCCCGGGGTGCACCTCGCGCAGGTCCAGGCTGTGCCAGGGGCGGCGCAGCGGCAGGGCGGCGGCGAGTTCGGCGGCGGCGCGGTCGGCGCACTCGTCGTCCAGCAGCACGTCGGTGAAGTCGACCAGGCCGGCGCCCAGGTTGGTCAGCGCGCCGAACGGGCCGCGGCGGCGCAGTGCGGCGGCGGCGACCAGCCGGCCGTCGCGGCGGACCAGCACCAGGACCAGGGCGCCGGGGCGGCCGTAGCCGCGCCACCAGGAGCGCAGCCAGGGTGCGGCCTGGAAGGTGGTGGCGGTGGCGCAGCGCCGGTACAGGTCGTCCCACTCGTCGGCGACCAGGTCCAGGGCGTCGTCGGTGCGCAGCACTTCGGCGGTCCACCGCTCGCGGTCGGCGGCGCGGTCGGCCTGGGCGGGTACCCGGGGGTCGGCGGCGGGCCGCTGACGGAGTCTCATCGGGCGGCCACCGCCTCGGGCTCGGCCTCGGCGGCGGCCTGGGCGGGCAGCGCGGCGGGGGCGGCCCCGGCGGTCTCGGCGGCGGGGGCGGTCCGGCGGCGGGCGAGCATGGCGAGGGTGCCGAGCAGGACGCCGGCGGCGGCGCCGACCGCGGTGTCCAGCGCGGCGGACGGCGAGGCGGGGGCGTCGGGTTCGGCGGCGGCGGCCAGTTGGACCAGTTTGACGCCGGTCTCCTTGCTGCTGGCGTTGCCGAAGGCGATCAGCGAACGGGCCACCGCGTCGGCGTTCTGCACGGCGTCGTCGGCGGTGGCGCTGGTGCCGGTGATCGCGATCACCGGGGCGTCCGGGGAGGTGGTGCCGCGCACCAGCTTGGTCAGCGTGGCGACCGCGTGGTGGGTCTCGGCGGCGGCGCCGATCAGCACCTGCGGCTGGCCGGTGAGGCGGCCGTACGCCTGGGCGAAGTTGACGGTGTTGACGTTGTCGCCGGGGTTCTGCGGGACCACCACCACGTACGAGCTGGCGACGTAGGAGGGGTGCGAGACGACGGCGTAGCCGGCGCCGGCCACCGCGCCGAGCGGGACGGCGACGGCCAGCGGCCACCAGCGGCGGGCCAGCGCGCGGGCGGCGCGGCGGGGATCGGGCATCGGGGGCTCCAGGTGCTACAGGGACGGGAGGCGGGCGGGTGCGGTGCGTCGCCGCGCGGGGTGCCGGGGGCCGGGCAGGGCGCCGGCCGACTCCCGGTACAGGGCGGCCAGTTCGGCCGCGATCCGGGTGATGTCGTAGTGCGCGACGGCGGGCGGCACCGGGACGGGGCCGGGCGGCGCGGCGGCCAGCGCGGCCAACTCGCGGGCGTAGTGGCCGGGTTCGGAGGGCAGCAGGCGGGCGTGCGGGGCAGCGGCGGTGGGCAGGTCGGCGAGCGCCGGGCAGGCGGAGTGCAGCACCGGCAGTCCGGCGGCCAGGCCCTCCAGCGCGGCGAGGCCGAAGGTCTCGGCGCGGGACGGCGAGACCAGCACGTCCATGGCGGTGAGCAGTTCGGGCACGTCGTCGCGTTCGCCGGTGAGCACCAGCCGGCCGCCGACGCCGAGCCGGTCGGCGCGGGCGGTGAGGGCGGCGCGGGCAGGTCCCTCGCCGACCAGCAGCAGCCGGGCGGCGGGCGGGAGGGCGGCGAGCGCGGCCAGCGGGACGTGGAAGCGCTTCCCGTCGACCAGCCGGCCGACCCCGCCGACCACGAACGCGTCGGCGGGCAGGCCGAGTTCGGCGCGCAGCCGGGCGCGGTGCGCGGCCCGGTCGGCGCGCTCGAAGCGGTACCGGGCGGCGTCCACGCCGTTCGGCAGCAGCCGCACCCGGTGGGCGGGCACGCCCCAGGCGTCGAGCACCGCGGCGACCTGGCCGGAGACCGCGAGGGTGGTGCTGCCGAGCCGTTCGGCGGCCAGGTAGAGCGCCTTGACGCCCCGCGAGGTGGGCCGGCCCTCGATCACGCCGGCCTGCAGGGAGTGCTCGGTGGCGAGCACCCGCCGCACTCCGGCGAGCCGGGCGGCCAGCCGGCCGTACAGCATGGCCCGGTACAGGTGGGTGTGGACCAGGTCGTACCGGCCGGCCCGGATCAGCCGGGTGAGCCGGGGCAGTACGGCGAGGTCGCGGTTGCCGCGCATGCCGAGGTGGTGCACGGTGACGCCGTCGGCGCGCAGTTCCCGGGCCACCGTGCCGGGGTCGGTCAGGGTGGCCACCTCGTGCCGCTGGTCCTTCGGCAGGTGCCGCAGCAGCAGGGCGAGTTGGCGTTCCGCGCCGCCCGCGTGCAGGCCGGTGACGACGTGCAGGACCTTCACGGCCGCTCCCCCGCGGCGGTCCTCGGCGGGGCCCAGCGCAGCCCGGTGACGGCCTCGCGCCAGCGGTGCCGGCCGTGCTTGGCGCGCAGCCGCCAGGCGCCGTCGCGGTCGCCGACGTAGCTGCGCGGCAGGGCGTGACGGCCCGTCAGGGAGGAGTGGTCGATGGCGCAGGCGTAGTCGTAGCCGGCGTCCCGGACGGCCCGGGCGGCGGGCAGGTCGACCGCGCCGTACGGGTAGCAGAAGCCGCTGACCGGGCCGGCCACCAGGTCCTCCAGGGCGCGCCGGCTCTCCCGAGTCTGGCGTTCCAGCTCGTCGGGGGCGAGTCCGGCCAGCGCCCGGTGGCCGAGGCCGTGCGAGCCGATCTCCCAGCCGGACTCGGCGAGTTCGACGACCTGCTGGGCCGTCAGCAGCTGCTTGCGGGGGCCTTCGCTGTCCCAGTGGTTGCAGGCGCCCAGCAGGTCGGGCAGGACGTACGCGGTGGCGGTGAAGCCGTGGTCGCGGAGCACCGGGACGGCGTGCCGGGCGAAGTCGGCGTAGCCGTCGTCGAAGGTCAGGCCGACCAGCTTGGACTCCCGGCCGCGGGCCTGGGCGGCGAGCAGTTCGCGCACGCTGACGCCCCGTCGGCCGGAGCGGTACAGCCAGTCCATCTGTTCGGCGAACCGCTCGGGGCTGACGGTCAGCAGGTACGGATCCTCGGCCTCGTCGGCGACCGAGTGGTACATCAGGATCCAGGGCGCGAGGCGGGGTGCGAGCGCCTGCGCCGGCAGACAGGCTTCAGCGTCCATGCGGCTTCCCTTCGGCGGGTGAGGGGGCGTGCGGTCGCCGGGCCCGGGCGAGCAGTGCCAGGACCGGGCCGCGGACCTCGGCGGCGCCGAACAGCGCGCCGAGGGCCGCGAAGACCAGCAGGACGGTGGCGCCGCCGAGCAGCGCGGCGGACAGCGGCGCGGTGACGGTGCGGACGGCGAGCGAGCCGAGCCCGGCGGCGGCGATCGACGCGGCCAGCAGCCGGGCCTGCCCGCCGAGCACCAGGCCCAGCCGCAGGGCGATGCCGCGCAGCATCAGGCCGCGCATCAGCAGCGCCGCGGTGCAGGTGATCCCGACCGCGTTGCCGGCGGCCAGGCCGGGCGCCCCGAAGCGCGGGGTGAGGGTGACGCCGAGGCCGAAGGTGACGACCAGGCCGAGCGTCATCGCGCCGACCGGGTACCAGTCCAGCCAGGTGGTCCGGTCGCCGTCGGCGCGCGGGGCGTCGGCGCGCCGCACCACCGGCCGGACGCAGAAGTACGGCCGCACCATCACGCCGATCATCGCCTGCGCGGGCAGGCCGAAGGAGTACACCCGGATGACGGCCGCGGTGGCGTCGGTGTCGGCGGGGCCGAACGCGCCGCGCTGGAACAGCAGCGCGACCACGGCCGGCGCGCAGGCCAGCAGGAAGGCGGTGCCGAGCAGCACCAGGGCGGCGGCCTGGCCGAGGTCCTTCTCGACCCGGTCGCGGGCGGCGGCCAGGTCGCCCGCGGCCATCGCCCGGGCCACCACCGGGAAGGTCACGGTGACGATCAGGATCGCCGAGGTCATCGCCAACTGGCTGACCTTCGCGGCGTAGTTGAGGTGCGAGATGGTGCCGGGCGGCAGGCCGGAGCCGAGGAACCGCTCGATGAACACCTGGGACTGCCGGGTCAGCGAGAACGCGGCGACCGGCAGCAGCGCCAGCGGGATCAGCACCAGCCCGCGGGCGGCCCCGCGCCGCCGGGCCGCCCGCCGCCGGGTGCGCAGCCGGCGGACGAACGGCACCACCAGCACGCCCGCCATCAGCAGGCTGCCGAGCGCCACGCCGAGCGCGGCGGAGCGCACCCCGAGCAGCCGGTGTCCGCTGAGCAGCAGCGCCAGGATGCCCAGGTTGTACATCACGTAGATGACGGCGGGCGCGGTGTAGGCGTGCTGGGCGCGCAGCGCGGCGGCCAGGTAGCCGGCCACGCCGAACGGCACCACGGTGATCGCGGTGATCCGGGTGCAGGTGACGGCCAGCTGCGGGTCCGCCAGGCCGGGGGCGATCAGTTCGACCAGTTGCGGGGCGCCGAGCGCGGCGGTGGCGGACAGCGCGCACAGCGCGAGCAGCAGCCAGGGCAGCGTGGAGCGGGTCAACTGCCGTACCGGGTCGGGGCCGTGCGGGCGTTCCTCGCGCAGGACCAGGGCCAGGCTGAAGGCCGGGACCATCAGGAACGCCATCGCGTCCTCGATCAGCAGCGGCGCGGCGGTCTCCGGCACCGTCCAGGCGACCAGGAACGCGTCGGTGCCCTGGTTGGCGCCGAAGTAGCGGGCCAGCAGCAGGTCGCGGAGCAGGCCGAGGCCGGAGCCGGCGGCGCTGAGCAGCGCGGTCACGCCGAACGCCTTGGCCAGGAAGCCGGTGCGGGGCGGCGCGTCGGCGTCCGTCCGCGGGCCCGGGACGGGGGCGGTGGCGGCCGGGGCGGCCTGGGCCAGCGGCTGGTCGGTCGTCATGGGCCGTACGCTCCGCGGGGGTCGGGGCCGTCCACCGGGCCGGGGAGCGCGGTACGGGCGGCCAGGCCGAGCACGACGGAGGTCAGCACGGTGGTGGTGCCGCCGATGTCGGCGTAGAGGAAGTCCCAGAGCACCCAGGCGAGCAGGGCGAGGGCGGCCAGGCCGGGGCCGGTGGCGCGGCGCAGGCACCCCAGCAGCAGGGTCAGGAACAGCGCCAGGTAGGCGAGGACGCCGAGCAGGCCCTGTTCGCTGAGCACCAGGAAGTACATGTTGTGCGGGGAGAGCAGCGGCTCGCGCTGGAAGCCGATGGTGGCGTCGGCGGCGTCGCTGCCGGAGGAGAGGCGCAGCGGGGCGTGGCTGTCGCGCAGTTGCTGGAAGGCCTTCGGGCCGGCGCCGGTGGCGGGGTGGTCCTGCCAGATCCGGACGGCGGTGGACCACAGGTCGTAGCGGTCGGACACGGACTGGTCGGGGGCGGCGGAGACCGAGCCGATCGAGCCGAGCCGTTCGGCGACGCCGGACGCGCCGAGGCCGAGTCCGCCGATCAGCACCACGGCGGCGGCCGCGCCGACCAGCACGCTCCGGACGGCGAGCCGGGCGTCGGCGCGCAGCATCAGCACGGCGGCGGCGACCGCGGTGGCGATCCAGCTGCCGCGGCTGAACGAGACCGCCAGCGGGAAGGCCAGGAACGCGGCGCTCGCCCACATCGCGCGGCGCAGCGGGCGGCTGCCGCCGGGGCGGCGCTCGGCGAGGGCCAGGGCGAGGGCGGCCAGCATCCCGTAGGACACCACGGTGGACATCGCCATGATGTCGAGCGCGCCGAAGGTGCCGACGGCGCGGATCGGCTGGCCGGTGTAGGAGGCGCCGGTGCGGGTCAGGTACTGGTTCGCGCCGACCGCGCCCTCGATCAACGCGGCCAGCACGAACGAGCCGAGCACCAGCCGCTGGTCGCTCCGGTCCCGGACGGCGAGCAGCACGGCGGCGGGCACCAGCACGAAGATCTGCACCAGCCGGACGAAGCCGGTGAGGCTGGCGGACGGGTCGACGGAGTGCACGGTGGCGACGGCGGCGGCCAGCACGACGGCGCCGAACAGGGCGGCGGCGGCCGGGTCGATCCGGGGCAGCCGGCCGCGCAGCAGGCCGACGGCGACCAGCCCGACCAGGGCGAGGGACGCCAGGTCGGCCGGGGTGACGTGGACGGACGCGGTGACGTCCTTCTCGCCGGTGGGGACGCAGACCAGCAGCACGGTGGCGGCGGCGAGCCAGCTCGGCCGGGGGGCGGCTATCGCCGCCGCCCGCCGGGCGGGGAGCGGGAGTCGGAGGGTGAGGGCCACGTGCGCTGTCAGCTTCCGTCCGGGCGGACCACCAGGGCCGCGGTGCGCAGCAGGATCTTGGCGTCCTGCCACAGGGTCCAGCCCTCGATGTAGCGGTTGTCGAAGCGGGCCCGGTCCTCGATGGAGGTGTCGCCGCGCAGGCCGTTGACCTGGGCCAGGCCGGTGAGCCCGGCGGGGACCCGGTGCCGGTCGGCGTACTCGGGGTAGGCCTGGCTGAACCGCATGACGAAGTACGGGCGTTCGGGCCGGGGGCCGACCAGGCTCATGTCGCCGCGGACCACGTTCCACAGCTGCGGGAGCTCGTCCAGCGAGGTCTTGCGGAGGAACCGGCCGGCCGGGCCCATCCGGTGGTCCTGGGCGATGTTCCAGCGGGTCGCCGACTCGTGCTCGTTGCTGGGGCGCAGGGTGCGGAACTTGAGCAGGGTGAACACCCGGCCGTCGACGCCGGTGCGCTGCTGGCGGAACAGCACGCCGGGGCCGGTCTCCCGGCGGACCGCCAGGGCGCAGAGGGCGAGCACCGGGGAGATCAGCAGCAGGCCGAGGCCGGCCGCGGCGATGTCGAAGCCGCGCTTGACGATCCAGCCGCGGCGGCGCATCGCGGGTGCGGGCAGCCGCATGCAGGGGAAGCCCCACAGGTGGTCGCCGACGCCCTGCACCGCGTCGAACTCGCGCAGGCCGGGGACCAGCCACACCTGGCAGCCGAGCCGGGCGGCCAGCCGCAGCGCGGCCAGCGTCTCGGCGTCGTCGGCGGTGCCGCCGGTGGCCAGCACGTGGTGGACGCGGTAGCGGCGCAGCACCCGGCCGAGCACCTCGCGGCCGCCGAACACCGGCAGCGGGCCGCCGGGCGGCAGCAGCACCGGGTCGGGGTCGAGGTAGCCGACCGGCCGCAGGCCGTACTCGGGGCGGGCGGTGAGGACGGCGGCGATCCGCTGGCCGAGTTCGCCGGCGCCGAGGATCAGCGCGGGGCTGGGCCGGCGGCGGCGGGCCAGCCGGGTGCGGTGGTGCACGTAGGCGCGGCCGAGGGCGGCGATCGGGAGCATCAGGGCGAGCAGGGCGAGCAGCCGCATCGGGCCCATCGCGCGCAGGTCGCTCCAGTGGCCGGTCAGGCAGGCGTCGGTGGTGACCGCGAAGGCGGTGGCGACGGTGGCGCGGGCGGCCAGGGCGGGGAGTTCGTCGAGGGCGGAGAGGCTGAGCCGGGCCCGGTAGAGGCCGGCGGCCAGGTTGAGCGGGAGCAGGGCGGGCAGCAGCAGGGCGGCGGTGGCGACGGGGCGGGCGCCGGCCGGTGCGGTGGCGGCGGCGGCCAGGCCGACCGCGAGGGTGTCGGCGGCGGCCAGCCCGAGCGGCAGGGCGACCCGGGCGGGCAGGCCGCCGCGGTGGCGGCCGACTCCGGCCGACGTCCGGGGCGGCAGGGCCCGGGACCTCGGCCGGTCGAGCAGTCCGGCGCCGTGGTGCGTGCCGTGGCGCCCGGGGCCCGCCAGGACCCGCCCCGGATGCGGCACGCTCTCGTGGTCAATGGTCATCAGCGCACGCACTCCCCTGCTGTCCAGGTAAGCACCTGCTGCCGGAAAAGGCGGTCGGCCATCTCTGTGCCAGGAATGGTGACGAAGCAGGCAGAATCAGACATTACCGAACGCCCTTACACGCATTGGCAGCTGACATGCCATTTCATTCCACCCGCCCAATAATCAGACATTCAGGAGAGACAGCCGCCCGGTCAGGGTCGGCGATCACGGCCTGACAAACGATCAGAACGGCTGCTGGACACGGGACCTGCGGCCCACCGGGACCACCCGGCTCCGAACAATCGTCCGGTAAATCGCCGCCACCTGCGGAATTACTTGCCGGATATCGTGATGATCTGCCACATGCGCACGGGCCAGAACACCGCGCCGTTCGCATTCGATCGGATCCGACAGGAATTCGACCAGCCGTTCGGCCATCGGACCGGGATTCTCCGCCGGCACCACCGAACGGCCGAGCTCGCCCGGCGGCACGCACTCCCTCGCCCCCGGCACGTCGGTCAGCAGCACCGGCCGCCCGCAGGCCATCGCCTCCAGCGGCGCCAGCGCCATCCCCTCCCAGCGCGAGGGCAGCACCGCCAGGTCGGCGGCGGCCAGCCAGAGCCGCGGGTCTGCCACGTCCCCGACCAGTCGCACCCGGGACGGGTCCGGCAGCGTCCGCACCCGGGCGGCCAGCGCGTCGGCGTCCGGGCCGCCGCCGACCAGCACCAGTCGGGCCGCCGGGAGCCGACGCTGCACCGCCGCCCAGGCGTCCAGCAGCACGTCCTGGCCCTTCTGCCGGCACAGCCGGGCCACGCACACCGCCAGCGGGGCGGACTGCTCCAGGCCCAGGGCCATCCGGGCGGCCCGCCGGGACGCCCGGTCGACGGGCGCCCAGTGCTCCAGGTCGACGCCGTTGGGCACCACCCGCCAGTGCGCGACCAGTCCGCCCGCGACGCCGTCCGCCCGCTCCCGCTCGCTGACGCACAGCACGGTGCGGGCCCAACGGGTGGCGTACCGCTCCCAGCGCAGGCTGGCGCCGGCCAGCGCGCCCTCGACGGCGGCGAACGACCAGGCGTGCGGCTGGAAGACGGTCGGCAGGCCGCCGCGGGCGGCCAGCCGGCCCGCGAGGCCGGCCTTCGCGCTGTGCAGGTGCAGCACGTCCGGTGCGGTGCGGCGCAGGATCCGGCGCAGCCGCCAGGCCTCGCGGAGGGTGCCCGGTCCGGGCGAGCGCTCGGCGGGCCAGTCCAGCACCCGGGCGCCGGCGGCGGCGGCCTCGCGGGCGAGCCGGCCGCCGGCCGGGCAGGCCACCAGGACCCGGCAGCCGGACTCCCGCTGACCGCGCACCAGGTCGGCCACCACCCGGGCCACGCCGCCGTCGACCGGCTGGGACACATGAAGGATCGTCATCTGCACGGCCCGGAGCCTAAGTTGACGACCGGGTCGGCCCGGGTCCGGTTCACCCTTCCGGGGAAGCAGAACACCCGTACGGCTGACGTGCCGTACGGGTGTCCGAATCGCCTTGGGGCTCAGCCGAGTTCGGCCGCCAGGTTGGCCAGCACCTGGTCGTGGATCCGGTTCAGGCCCTTGGGGGCGAAGGTCCGCTCGAAGAAGCCGCCGATGCCGGTCGCGCCGGTCCAGGTCGCCTCGACGGTGACCCGGCTGCCGCTCTCGCCGACCGCCGCGACCGTCCAGGTGATCACCATCGAGGAGTTGGCGTCGGTCTCCACCAGGGTGTCCGGGGTCGGCGCCGTCACCGTGAACAGGCAGTCCCGGACCCGCTTCTCGGTCGCCTGGAGCTTCCAGTGCACCTGGGTGCCCGCGCCGGTGCCGCCCGCCCGCACCTCGTACTCGCTGTACTGCGCGGGCAGCAGCTTCGGCCGGGTCACCGTGTAGTCGGCCAGCGCCTCGTACACCCGGGCCGGGTCGGCCCCGTACGTCCGCTCGGTGGTGGCGTGCACCTTGCCCATCAGTTCACTTCTCCTCGGGTCCGGTCATCTGCGCATCTGCACTCGACGTCGCCGCCAAGCCAACCACCGCGGCCTGCCCCCGCCAAACCGGGAACGCCCTCGCGTTAGGGTGGGCGGATGCTGGAAGAGGTGACGGCGCTGCGGTACGTCGATCCGCTGCGGGCGGGCGGGTCGGTGCCCGGCGTGGTGGAGGCCGACGACCTGGGCACGTACGTGGTGAAGTTCACCGGTGCGGCGCAGGGCGTGAAGGCGCTGGTGGCCGAGGTGATCGTCGGAGAACTGGCGCGGCGGCTGGGCCTGCGGGTGCCGCCGCTGGTGCTGGTCGACTTCGACCCGGCGGTCGCCGCGCACGAGCCGGACCAGGAGATCCAGGACCTGTTGCGGGCCAGCGCCGGTCGCAACCTCGGCATGGACCTGCTGCCGGGCGCCCGCGACTTCGAGCCCGGGATGATCGACGTCTCCCCCGCCGAGGCCGGCCGGGTGGTCTGGCTGGACGCGCTGACCGGCAACGTCGACCGCAGCGTGCACAATCCGAACCTGATGGTCTGGCACGGCAGGCTCTGGCTGATCGACAACGGCGCCGGGCTGATCTTCCACCACCGCTGGTCCTCGGCCCACGCCTCGGTGCACAAGCGCTACGACCTGAGCGGCCACGCCCTGGGCGGCTACGGCCCGGACGTCGCCGCCGCGGACGCCGCGCTCGCCCCCCTGGTGACCCCCGAACTGCTCGCCGAGGTGGCCGCGTTGGTGCCGGACGCCTGGCTGGCCGACGAGCCGGGCTTCGACTCGCCGTCCGCCGTCCGGGCCGCGTACGTGGAACACCTCGCCGCCCGGGTGCAGCGGTCCTCCGCCTGGCTGCCGGAGGGCTTCGCCACCCCGGAGCAGATCCGCGCCGCCGAGGAGCGGGCCGCCGCGGCCCGCACCGCGGCCCGCCCCGCCTGGCTCAAGCAGGTCCCCAACCGCGCCGGCCTGGCCTCCGTCGAGTCCGACTGGTCCCGGCACGTCGACCGGGACGCCTGAGACCGTCCACCGGCCAGGCGGACCGGCGCAGTTGACGCCCCGTCGGTCGGCGGCCGGAGCTGTCGGCGCCCGCCCGGCCGACGTGAGCCGGGTGGGCACCGGAGGCCGGCCGGCGGCAGGTCAGCTGCGGACGGCCTTCGCCGCGGAGACGACGCCCGCACCGTAGAAGCCGTTGTTGGCGGTGCCGCCCTCGCAGGTGGCCTTGTAGGCGCCGGTGCCGCCGGGGTCGAAGACGCCGCTCGGGCAGGCGTGCGGGTCGGCCTGCGTCACCAGGAGGGAGCGGAGCTGCTCGGGGCCCGCGCCGGGGTGGGTGGAGGCGAGCAGCGCGAGGACGCCCGCCACGTGCGGCGAGGCCATCGAAGTGCCCGACATGTAGCCGTACTTGTTGCCGGGGAGGGTGGAGAGGACCGAGCCCCGGCGGTCGGGGGTGTCGGGCGCCTGGAAGGCGGTGGCGTCGCCGCCGGGGGCGGAGACGGTGACCTTGTTCAGGCCGTAGCTGGAGTAGTAGGACTTGTCGCCCTTCGCGCCGATCGCCGACACCGCGATCACGCCGGGCAGTTCGGCGGGCAGGTTGAGGCAGCTCGCGTCGATCGGCCGGGTGCCGGGCTGGGTGTCGTCGGGGCTGCTGACGTCGACGGTCTTGTGCGCCAGGTCGATGTTCTCGTTGCCCGCGGCGGCGACGTTGAGCACGCCGCCCCGGCGGGAGTAGTCCACGGCCCGGCGGACGGCCTCGCTGATCGCGCCCTGGTCGGGGTCGCCGGCGCAGTTGAACATCCACGGGTCGACGAAGTAGCTGTTGTTGGTGATGGTGAAGTGGTGCTCGGCGGCCCAGACGAAGCCGCAGATCGCGTACTCGGGGTAGATGAACCCGCCGCCGTCGACCACCTTGACCGCGGCCAGCCGGACTCCGGGGGCGACGCCCTCGACGCCCTTGCCGTTCTTCGCGGCGGCGATGGTGCCGGCCACGTGCGTGCCGTGGGTGCTGCTGGTGGGCTGCCAGGACTGCCAGCTGGTGTCGGCCTTGCCGCTGAGGCAGGACGCCGAGAGGCTCGGGTCGACGGCGGCGGCCAGGTCCTCGTGGGTGGCGTCGATGCCGGAGTCGAGGACGCCGACGACCACGTCGCGGCTGCCGAGGGTGGTGGCGTGGGCCCGGTCGACGCCGATCTGCCGCATGTCCCACTGGTTGGCCCAGAGCGGCTCGTTGCCGTCGGTGGCGGCGGGCACCGCGGTCTCCTCGACGGTGGCCTCGACGTCGGCGGCCTGGATGCCGGCGGTGCGGCTGGCGCCGACCGAGTCGATGGCCTTGGACTGGCGCAGCCGGGCGGCGAAGCCGGGGTCGTCGGACCGGGCGATCACCACGCCTATCTGCTCGTAGGAGGCGACCACGCTGCCGCCCGCCGCCTGGATCTCGCGCTCGGCCTTCTTGGTCTGCCCGTGGTTGGCCTTGGTGTTCACCACGTAGTTCATCGGCTGCCCGGTGGCGGCCGTCGGGGCGGCGGCCGCGGCGCCGGCCGCGGGCCCGGCGAGGGCGCCGGCCGTGATCAGTGCGAGACCTGCGGCGAGGAGTGCGGAGCGGCGGATCCGGGGAACTCTCATAGGGGTTGACCCTCCCGAGTGTCGGCGGCGCGGTCGAGGTGATCGAGAGCGCACGAATGGCCGGGAGACTATTCAGCCCATATGACAAAAATCAAGAGGTAGTAAAGCAATCGTCGTAGAACGGACGAGTGCCCGGTCCGCTGTCGGTCGGACCGGGCACTCGCGCTGGGGGGACGGGCGGCTGACGGCGGATCAGCCGCCGAACAGCTCACCGTAGGCGGCCATCGCCGTGGCGATGTCGGCCTGCGCCCAGAACCGGTGGTACGTGAAGGTCGGGGCCGAGCCGCCGTTCAGGTAGCTCTGCACCTTCGCGAACGACGGGTCGTTCTGGTACCAGGACCGGATCGACAGGAAGGTCGAACTGCTGTTGATCGGGTCGCCGTTGGGCATGGTTCCGGTCCAGCCGCTCGGCACCGAGACCGAGTCCTTGAAGCGGCTGTAGTCGGTGCGCGTCTCCGGCACCGAGATGCCCAGCGCGTCCTGGTTGTTGGCCCACATGCCGTCCAGCAGCTTCTGCGCGGCGGTCTTCGCCGCCGTGTTGCCGGACTTGGCCGCGTAGTAGGACAGCAGTTTGGCGTAGGAGCCGGCCACGCCCACGTCGTTGGTGTAGTCGACGACGCTCACGTGCAGGCCGGTGTTGGCGCCCGGGGAGCTCGCGTTCCAGGTGTCCGGCTTGCCGCTCCAGGCGAGCGTGGACGGGATCTTGTAACTGCCGTCGGCGTTGAAGGTGGTCTTGGACAGCGCCCAGGTCACCCACTTGTCCAGGATGGCCTTGGCCTTGGCGTCGCCGCTGGAGTAGTAGTACTCGGCCATCCGCTCCAGGCCCCAGGCCTGGAAGCCGAACCACTGGTTGGACGGCGGGTCGTGGTAGACCGGCGCCTCGTCGTAGAACATCCCGTAGAAGGTCGGGGTGCCCGCCGGCGGGGTGTCGTAGCTGCCGTTCCAGCTGTTGGTCGCGCCGCCCGCGATCGCGCCCTCGCTGGACTGGAGCCACTGGGTGAACTCGACCTGACGGGCCATCGAAGTGGTCCAGTCGCTCTTGCCGGTGGTCGACTTCGGGGCCATCGCCGGGTCGTTGACCAGCGCGTACGCGGCCATCGGGTTCTGGTAGCCGCCGTGCGCCGCGCTGTCGCCGATCCGCCAGGCCCAGCCGGCCGAGGTGTCCGTCGCGCCGCCCCAGGCGTAGTACCAGGACAGCAGGTAGTGCTCGGAGTCCTTGCCGTTGCCGGCCGCGCAGGCGGTCGGGCCGACGCAGTTGCCGACCTTCTTGAAGTACTTGTCGAAGAACGCGTACCGCAGGTAGTCGCCCATCTTGCCGGCCTTGGCCACCGTGGTGGCGACCTGCGGGCCGTTGCCCTGCGCCTTGGCCCAGGTGTCGGCCCAGTACGCGGCCTGGATGGCGCGGGCGTCGGCGTCCGGGGCGTCGGTGTACTTCCACTGCTTGGCGTAGGAGCTGTCCTTGATGAACAGGTCCAGGTAGCCGTTCTTGCCGCCGTAGGCGAACTTGTCGCAGGTCGGCTGCGGGACGGTCTCCCACACCGACTCCTGCGCGCCGCGCTGGTAGGTGTTGATGAACGACGGCCCGGTGTCGGCCGGCCCGGCCTCGCACTTGCCCGGCGCGTTGCCGTAGCCGTACACGTTGTCGACGTCCTGGAGCCAGTGCATCCCGTAGACGTCGTCGGTGCCGTACGCGTTCTTCAGCTCCGCGGCGATCGGGTCGTTGCCCGGGGTGACGGAGGAGTCCATCGCCGACGGGTAGTCGCTCGGCAGCGGGTGCTCGGGCGCGTAGGTGGCCGGCTTGGACGCGTTGTAAGCGGAGTTGGTGGGCTGGTCGGCGTGGCCCGGGATCATGTACGTCTCCATGAGCGTCCACGCCGAGTTGAACTTCGACCAGTCCTTCGTCACCCGCCCGTACTGGGCCTCCAGCCAGAGCAGGTACGAGTACGCCTCGGAGGTCGTCTCGTGGCCCTGGTCGGGAGCCTCGACCAGCAGGGTCTCCACCGAGTGGTAGGGGATGCCCTCGGGCGAGAAGTAGCCGTTCGCCGGGTCCTTGATCTTGTTGTACAGCTGCAGGAACCGGTCGTTGTACACGCCGGACGCCGCGGCCAGTTCGGTCACCGTGACCGCCGAGGAGGTGTACCCGGTGGCGGCCGAGGTGAAGGTGGCCGAGCCGGTGGACGAGGCGTCGGCGGTCAGCGTGACGGTCTGCGCGGTGGACCAGTTGCTCGGCGTGAAGGTCAGCGTCCCGCCGGAGCTGACGGACAGTCCGGTGTTGCCCGAGGTGCGGGTGGTGGTGACGGTGACGTTGGCGCTCGGCTGGCTCGACAGCTTGACGGTGAAGCTGCCGGTCTTGCCCTGGTTCACCGACAGCGTCACCGGCGTCGCCGTGACGGCCGGCCCGGCCGCCACCGTGACGCCCGCCGGGGTGGACTCGCTGCTCGCGCCGAGGCTGTCGTACGCCTTGGCGTAGATCGAGTGGCTGCCGCTCGCCGCGCCGGTCCAGTTGAAGGTGTACGGGGCGGCGGTGGCGGTGCCGAGCAGCGTGGTGTTGTCGTAGAACTCGACCTTGCTGATGCTCGCGCCGTCCGCGGCGCTCGCCGTCGCGGACAGCGGGATCACCGCCCCCGCCTGGTAGTTGGCGCCCGGCGCCGGACTGGTCAGGGTGGTGGTCGGGGCCGCGTGCGCGCCCGTGCAGCTGGTCCCGTTGACCGCGAACGAGGTCGGGGCCGCGTTGGTGCCGCTGTACGAGAAGTTGGCGCCCGCGCTGGCCGAGCCGCCGGCCGGGATCGTCCCGTTCCAGTCGGCGTTGACCACCGTGACGTTCTTGCCGGACTGGCTCCAGGTACCGCTCCAGCCGACTCCGGAGAGCGTCTGGTTGCCGGCGTAGGAGTAGGTGAGCGTCCAACCGTTGAGCGCGGCGGTGCCCTTGTTGGTGATCGCCAGGTTGGCGGTGAAGCCGCTGCCCCAGTCGTTGGCCGTGTAGTCGACCGAGCACTGGACGGCGGCGGCCGCCGCGGGCACCACGACGGCGGTGGACAGGCCGGCGGTGAGCAGGGTGAGCGCGGCGGTGAGCGCCGAGACCCGGTTGCGGGGTGGAGACATGACGGCTCCTCGGGTGGGGGTGGGTGGCTGTGGGAGCGCTCCCAAATATCGAGAGGGGCACCAGTGGTGTCAAGAGACTGCGCAGCCAGTGGCGGGACAACTCCCCGTCGCCGCAGCTCACTTCGGAGAAAAACCGTGGGAGCGCGCCCATCCCGGCCACTCCCCCACCCCGGTGGGAGCTGAAAGTTTCGGCCCCGCGGCCCCGCGGCCGCCGACCGGACCCGCCCCCTCGCGGCCCGCACGGGCCGTGCCCCTCAGTCCCGGGCGAGGCCCCCGTGACGGGCCGCGAAGTCCTCGGCGAACAGGGCGAGCAGCACCACGTCGACGGGCCGGCCGGCCAGGAAGGCGTGGCGGCGCAGGCGGCCCTCCTCGGTGAAGCCGAGGCGGCGCTGGAGTTCCAGCGAGGGGAGGTTGTGGCCGAAGACCCGGGCGGTGGCCTTCTGGTAGCGGCGCTCCTCGAACTGGTGCCGGATCACCAGCCGGGCGGCCTCGACCCCGTAGCCGCGGCGGCGGTGTTCGGCGCCGATGGTGATGCCGTACTCGAACCAGCCGTTGCGCGGGTCGGCGCGGTGCACCCCGATCGAGCCGACGGGTGTGCCGTCCGCGCGCGACTCGACGACCAGGGTCCAGGTCTCGGCGGACGGGTCGGCGGTCGCCAGCTCGCGGGCGCGGTTCTGCCAACCCTCGGCGGAGCGCGGCGGATTGAGCAGGTCGCCGAGCCGCTCCTCCTGCTCGGACAGGAGGGCGAGCAGCGGCCCGTCCCCGGTCTCGACCGCCCGCAGGCGCACCCGTTCTCCCCGCCAGTAGCTCGTCATCCGATCTTCGTACCACTCGCAGCGCCCGGCCGTCCGGCCGTTCCCGGGGTTCCCGGCGCCCGCGGGGGCTGCCGGTCGGCCGGGCCCGGTGCCTACAATCGGCTGGCCCGGTGCGTGCGTCGATCAACTTCCGGACGCCCCCGGCCAGTTGACGGCACGGCGGAGCGAGGGGCGATGGCCGGCGAGGAGATACCCGGGGCGCGGGCGGAGCTGCGGCGGCGCGGCGAGCGGCTGTTCGCCGAGTTCGCGGCCCTGCTGGAGACGCTGGTGCCGGGACTGGCGCCGGTGGTCGACCTCCCGGAGCATCCGGACATCACCGCGTTCGGCAATCCGCCGACCTTCGCGTACCACCGGCAGGTCGCGTTCGACCGCACCCCGAACGACCCGGGGCTGCTGGCGCGGGCGCAGGCGGCGCTGGCCGACTGGCAGGTGACCGTGGAGCGCACCGAGTCCGGGTCGACGGTGCTGCACGCCTGGCGGGACGGCATGACGCTGCGGCTGCACCTGAACCCGGTGCGCGGCCTGACGCTCTGCCGGGCCGACCTGGAGCCGATGGCGCTGCACCTGCCGGAGGTGTTCGTCCGGCCGGAGCCGCTGCTCGCGCCGGAGGACGTGCGGGCGGGCCACGAGCTGTGCCCGGAGTGCGAGGGGCTGGGCTGGTGCGACCGCTGCTGGGGCCGCGGCTGGACCATGGGCGGCGTCACCTGGGGCGGCCGGACCGACGGGCAGGTGTGCTGCGGGGACTGCCTGGGCAGCCGCGCGTGCCCGTTCTGCCGGGGCGCGGGCCAGCGTCCGGCCCGCTGAACTCCCGCCGTTGACAAGGCCGTTCGACCGAGGCGGGCGGCCGGCCCGGCGGTGCTCGCGGCGCGGGCGGCCGTGGCCGGGCCCGGTCGCGAACGGGCGCGCCGGCCGACGGCAGTGCCGCGAAAAGTTCTGGCGTCCGGCCCGTGACGTCCGCGGCCCCCCGGTACGTCAGAAGGGTGACAAGGTACGGAGCCGGGGGAGAACAGCGAACGTGGCAGCAGTGCGCAGCGGCGATCTGGAGTACGCGGAGTTCGCCGCCAACCGGTCCGGCCCGCTCTACCGTTCGGCGTGCCTGCTGACGGGCGGCGACACCCATCTCGCCGAGGACCTGGTGCAGGAGACGCTGAGCCGGATGTACCTGGTGTGGCGAAGGCCGGGGCGGCTGTTCGGCGGCCGGGCGATCGAGAACCCGGCCGGCTACGCCCAGGGCGTCCTGTACCGGCAGTTCATCGACCACCACCGGCGGCGCAGTTCGGGCGAGCGGCCGGTCGCCGAGGTGCCGGACCGGGCGGGCCCGGAGGACACCAGCACGCTGCGGATGACGCTGTTGGAGGCGCTGGCCCGGCTCGCGCCGCGGGACCGGGCGGTGCTGGTGCTGCGCTACTGGGAGGACCTCAGCGTCGAGGAGACGGCGGAGATCCTGCGCTGCCGCCCGGGCGCGGTGCGGTCGCAGTCCTCCCGGGCGCTGGCCCGGCTGCGGTCCCTGCTCGGCGACGAACTGAACGACCTGGCCGCGCGCTGACGTGCCGTCAACCACCCTGTTCCCCCCTGCCCTTCTCACCCGGAGACGGTGATCACGCATGCCCGCACTGCCCGAGCACGACTTCGAGGACCGTCTGGCGCGGGTCTTCCACGAGACCGGGGAGAGCTTCCTGCCGGACACGCCGCGCCTCGCCATGGGCGGTGCGGCCCGCGGCCGCCGCCGGCAGCGCCGCAGGCTGGTGCTGGGCTCGGCCGTCGCGGTGCTGGCCGTGACCGGGCTGTCGGCCGCCGTGCTGCCGCCCGTCCTGCGGACGGAGACCGTCGGCCCGGCGGTGTCCGCCCCGCCGCCGCCGTCCGACGCCGGCCTGGTCCCGCAGGAGGCGCACCTGGTGTCGGCGGTGGCGGAGCGGCTGCCGAAGGACCTGCGGGTGGTGCGCTCCGCCGGATCGACGCTCGGGGCGGCCGCGTTCCCGTCCGCCACCGCGACTGCGGCGCTGACCCTGGACGACGGCCGCGGCGCGAGCCTGCTGACCGTGGACATCTACAACACCGTCGGGTGGGGGAGGTCGACGCCGTGCGCGAGCTACCCGATCCAGGGCGTGCGGTGCGAGGAGACGGCCGAGCCGGACGGCACCCGGGTGGCCGTCACGGAGTACACCACGCCGGACCCGAAGCCGAAGAAGTACGCCGAGGTGGAGCTGAACTCGCCGAACGGGACGCGGGTCACCGTCGCCTCGTTCAACTCGGCGACCTCCTCGGGCGACGCCACCCGGCCGGAACCGGTGCTGACGGTGGCCCAGCTGCGGGCGCTGGCCGCCGACCCGGGCTGGCGTACCTTCGAGGCGGCGCTGTCGCCGGGCGTCCCGAACATCTCGGCGACCGGCATCCGGGTGCAGCGGCCCGACCTGCTGCCGCCCGGCCTGAAGGTGGTGGCGAGCTCCGGCGGCGGGCCGGACCAGCGGGCGACCCTGACGGACGGCACCCGGACGGTCGAACTGCAGGTCCAGGAGGAGAAGGCCGACCGGGCCGCGCAGAACTGGTTCGCGGAGGCCCCCGCACTGGACGACACCACCCGGATCCGCCGCGTCGACGGCCGCCCCGTCCCGGGCGCCCAGGGCGCCACCGAGTCGATCGTCGACGTGCTGCGCCTCGACGGCACCCGGGTCCGGGTGACGGCGCTCAACCCGGCGGGTGCGGGCAGCCCCGAGGCGGGCCGGCCGCCGCTGCTGACGCCGGACCAGCTCACCGCGATCGCCCTGTGCCCGGGCTGGACGGTGCCGCCGGCGGTCGGCTGAGTCGGGCTACGCCCGTTCCAGCAGGCGGAGTTCCTCCAGGGCGGCGGCCGCCCGGGCGGTGAGGTCGGCGTATCCGACCTCGTGGTGGGCGACGGGGAAGGTGACCGTCGGCGGCCTGGACTTCCACTTGTACTTGCCCGGTGCGGCGCGGCGCAGGTGCACCAGGGCGCCGACCTCGTTGGTGACGAAGGACAGCTCCAGGTGCCCGTAGCCCTGCCGCTCCCCGGCGGGGTCGGTGAGGAACACCGACTGGTGGCCCTGGTAGAGCTGCCCGGACCCCGGGATGCGCTCGTCGATCACCCGGGCGGAGCGCTCCGTCCGGCCGAGCGCCCCGAAGGCGGCGACGGCGGCGGCCGGCGCGGCGGTCGGCGGCACCCGCAGCGGGATCCGGTGGCGGATGCCGCCCTTCCTGGCGGGGACGGTGCGCAGGACGGCCCGCACGCCGACGCCGAAGCCGAGGCCCTGGCCGTCGTACTCGGTGAACGGGCACTCCCAGGGCAGCTCCCGCCGGAACCGCACCTGGTGCTCCTCGCCCGCGGCCAGCTCGAAGCAGTAGTCGTCGACGGCGAGGTTGCAGATCACCAGTTCCAGGTGCTTGCCCCGGTGGCTGTGGGCGTCGACCACCAGTTCCACGCCGAGGTCGACCTGCTCCAGCGCCTGGCGGCCGGCCCTGATCACGACGGTGCCGGCGATCCACCGGTCGGTCAGTTCGGGGTCGTCGAGGCGCAGTTCGACCTCGGGCGGCTCGGTCAGCTCCACCTCGGGCGGGTGCCCCGCCTTCCCACGCTCGGCCACCGGCGTCCCCCTCCTCGCAGCGGTCAGGGGGCGAGCATAGCCGGACGGTTCGTCCCCGCTCCGGCCGGTCCCGGCGGCGGGACCGGCGCTAGGCTTTGCCCGAACTTTGCGCGGGGAGGCGGACGATGGGGCTGCGGAAGCTGCTGGGGATCGACGGGAACGGCCGGGACCCGCGGATCGACACCGTGATCGGCACCGTCCTTCCGCAGCCGGGACAGCGGATCGACGGCGAGGTGCTGTTCCGGGCCGGCTGGCTGAAGCTGCGGATCCACGACCTGAACCTGGACGTGGTGAGCAAGGCCCGCGACTGGGAGGGCAACACGGTCGACGGCCAGGAGGCCGCCCTCCGGCCGGAGATCACCTGGTTCGACGTGGAGCGGAACACCGACCACCGGATCGGGTTCCACGGCCGGCTGCGCTGGGACTGCCCCGTCACCGAGCTCGGCGGCCGGTCGACCGGCGTCGACCTGTCCCTGGTCACCACGCTCGGCTACGACTCGGACGACGTCCGGGACTCCGACTTCCTGCACGTCGCGGCCCTGCCGCTGCACGAGGCGGTGATGGACGCGCTGCTGGCGGAGGGCTACCGCTTCACCGGGTCTGAGCTGCTGGCGACGTCGCCGGAGGGCGTCGACCACCGCACCCTGCGGACCCAGGTGTTCCATCTGGAGGACCCGGCCGCCGACCCGGCCGGGTTCCCCGCGCTGGAGGTCGTCTTCGCCAACAACGTGGTGGGCGCGACGGTGTTCGTGCGCCGGGCGGCCCGCCAGTTCTTCTGGTGGAAGGACAAGCCGCCGGCGGTGTCCTTCCCCGTCGCCCACCACGAGGCCGGCGCCGTCGATCTCGGCCCGCGGGTCCGGGACGTGCTGGCGTCGCTGGCCGTGAAGGACCGCGCGCCGCGCTGACCGGCCGTCAGTACCGGTAGCGGACCGCCTCGATGAGCTCCGCCGGGCCGAGGCCGGCGAACCGGGCGATCTCCGCCTCGCGGACGTCGAGCACCGACTGCCACAGCGGGTCGCCCAGCGCGGCGCGCAGCACCTCGGACTTGCGCAGCGCGTCCGTCGCCCGGCCGAGGTCGGCGGGGAGGCGTTCGGCGACGCCGTCGGGGTCGCCGCGGGTCTCGCCGGGCAGCCGCAGGGCCGCGCCGAGGCCGGCCAGGCCGGCGGCCAGCACGCCGCCGACCGCCAGGTAGGGGTTGGCGGCGGCGTCGAAGCACTTCACCTCGGCGTTGGCCTGCTCGGGCGCGGAGCCGGTGATCAGCCGCAGCGCGGCCTCCCGGTTCTCCAGCCCCCAGCAGCGGTGCGGGCCGGACCAGTGGCCGGGCACCAGCCGCAGGTAGCTGGCCACGGACGGGGCGCCGAGGGCGAGCAGCGCGGGCAGTTCGGCCAGCACGCCGGCGAGGAACGCCTCCGCCTCGCGGGTGAGTCCGTGCGGGCCGCTGCCGCCGTGGCCGAGGTTCCGGCCGTCGCGCCACAGGCTCAGGTGCAGGTGGCCTCCGTTGCCGACGCCGTTCGGCGCGGTGACGGGCGCGAAGCTGGCCCGCAGGCCGTGCCGCAGCGAGACGGCCTGCACGGTGTGCCGGACCAGCATGGCGGTGTCGGCGGCCTCGACCGGGTCACCGGGGGCGAGCGACAGCTCGAACTGGCCGTCGCTGTACTCGGGGTGCAGCTGGAGGACGGTCAGCTTCTGCTCGCGCAGGGCGCGCAGCAGGTCGCGCAGGTAGTCGCTGTGGCCGATCAGGCGGCGCATACCGTACGCGGGGCCGCTCTCGCCGCCGTCGACGATCCACTCGACCTCGATGCCGGCCCGTACGGTCAGTCCGCGATCGGCGAGCGCCTCGGTGGCGCGGCGGGCGAAGTGCCGCTGGCAGCCGGGGTGCGGGTCGCCCTGCTGGGTCCAGCGGTCGCCGGGGGCCCAGGCCCAGCCGGGCTGGGCGGCGAGGCGGTGCAGGGCGGCCAGGTCGGGGACCAGCCGCAGGTCGCCGACCGGGCCGGCGGACGGGGCGAGCGAGTCGTCGACCAGGAAGCCGTCGAAGCAGGGCGAGGCGCCGAGGCCCCACCGGGCGGCGTTCTCCAGGCCGCGGACGGGGACGGTCTTGACCCGGGTGACGCCGGAGTTGTCGACCCAGCCGACGATCACTCCGTCGACGCCCTCGGCCTCGATCCTGGTGGCGGTCAGCCGGGCCTCGGCGGCGCGCTCGGCGCGCGGCTTCACGGTGCTCATGCACCCATGCTGGCCTGCGACGATGCGGCGCCCGGGCGACCCGGCCGACGGATCACCCGTCCGTGGATCCGCGCATGTGACGCAGGTCACATCGAATGATGAAATTCCGGGGACCGACTCCCCGTTTGAACCTCTGTCCGCAGGGAAACGGGGAGTCTCTCCCCGCTCCCCCACCGCCAACCCGAAGGGAGCGCACACACCATGACCACGGTCGCCACTCCCCGCCGGCGCGCGGACGCCACCCGCAACCGCGCGCGCATCGTCGCCGCCGCCCGCGAGGCCTTCGTCGACCACGGGGCGATGGCCCCGCTCGACGAGATCGCCCGCCGGGCCGGCGTCGGCAACGCCACGCTCTACCGCAACTTCGCCGACCGCCGGACGCTGATCCAGCAGGTGACGCTCGCCGTCATCGAACGGATCATGGCCCACGCGCACGCGGCCACCGCCGAGGAGCCCGACTCCTTCGCCGCGCTCAGCCGCTTCGTGCACGCCGCCGCCGACGAGCGGATCGGCGCGCTCTGCTCGCTGCTGTCCGGCACCATCGACCCGAACGACCCCGAACTCGTCGACGCCCGCGCCGAGATGAAGCAGGTCACCGAGGACCTGATCACCCGCGCGCAGGACGACGGACTGCTCCGCACCGACATCGGGGCCGGCGACGTCCTGGTCGCCGTCTCCCAGCTCACCCGACCGCTCCCCGGCACCGGCTGCCTCGACCTGGACCAGTTCGTCCACCGTCACCTCCAGCTCCTGCTGGACGGACTGCGCACCGTCGCCCCGTCCCCGCTGCCCGGCCGTGCCGTGACCCTGGAGGACCTCTCACGCCGCGCCTGACCCCCTCGGCCCCGACCGGGCCGAACGGCCTCACGCTCCACCACTCCTGACGGACCGCCGGACCTGGCAGGTCTGCGCCGTCCCGCACGCTTCCGCACGTTCCGCACGCTCTCTCGCACTCACAGGTGGGTACCTCCATGTCCGAAACCCTCCAGCCGGATCCACGCCGGTGGAAGGCGCTCTTCTTCATCGCCCTGGCGCAGCTGATGGTCGTGCTCGACGCGACCGTGGTGAACATCGCGCTCCCCCGCGCCAAGGAAGACCTCGGCTTCGCCGACAGCACCACCCAGTGGGTGATCACCGCCTACGCGCTGGCCTTCGGCGGCCTGCTGCTGTTCGGCGGCCGGGTCGCCGACCTGTGGGGCCGCCGGCGGACCTTCATGGTCGGCCTGGTCGGCTTCGCCGCGGCCTCCGCGCTCGGCGGCGCCGCGGTCAACACCGCCATGCTGCTGGGCGCCCGCGCCCTGCAGGGCGTGTTCGGCGCGCTGCTCGCGCCGGCCGCGCTGTCGCTGCTCGCCGTGATGTTCTCGGACGGCAAGGAGCGCGCCAAGGCGTTCGGCATCTACGGCGCGGTCGCCGGCGGCGGCGGTGCGATCGGTCTGATCCTGGGCGGCGCGCTCACCGAGTACCTGAACTGGCGCTGGACCTTCTACGTCAACATCCCGTTCGCCGCGGTCGCCATCGCCGGCGCGGTCCTGGTCATCCGCGAGCCCGCCGTCGGCCTGAACCGCAACCGCCTCGACATCCCGGGCGTGCTGCTGGTCACCCTCGGCCTGGTCTCCCTGGTGTACGGCTTCACCCGCGCCGAGAGCGAGGGCTGGGGCGACGCCAGCACCATCGGCCTGTTCGTCGCCGCGGCGGTGCTGCTGGCCGCGTTCGTGGTCGTCGAGAGCCGGGTCTCCGCCCCGCTGCTGCCGCTGCGCGTGATCACCGACCGCAACCGCGGCGGCGTCTACCTCTCGCTCGGCATGGCCGTGATCGGCATGTTCGGCCTGTTCCTCTTCCTCACCCTCTACATGCAGGGCGTGCTGGGCTACAAGCCGCTGGTCAACGGCTTCGCCTTCCTGCCGATGGTGGCCGGCATGATCACCGGCTCGACCCAGATCGGCGCCCGCCTGATGACCCGGGTCCCGGCCCGGTTCCTGATGGCGCCCGGCTTCGTGGTCGCCTCGCTCGGCCTGCTGATCCTGACCCAGATCGACGTGCACACCTCGTACTGGCAGATCCTGCCCGGCCTGGTGCTGATGGGCCTCGGCATGGGCACCGCGTTCATGCCCGCGATGAGCCTGGCCACCTACGGCGTCCAGCCGCGGGACGCCGGTGTCGCCTCCGCGATGGTCAACACCTCCCAGCAGGTCGGCGGCGCGATCGGCACCGCCCTGCTGAGCACCGTCGCGCACAGCGCCGGCACCTCGTACGCGAAGGCCCACATGGCCACCGCCACCGACCCGAAGCTGTTCGCCCTGCAGGCGCAGGTGCACTCCTACTCGGTCGCCATCTGGGCCGCGTTCGGCATCCTGCTGCTGGCGGGCGTCACCGCGTTCACCCTGATCAACGCCGGCAAGCCCGAGCACCACGAGTCGGCCGCCCCCGTCGAGGACGCCGTGCCCGTCATGGCGCACTGACCGCGATCCGAAAAGGAACGGTCCGCCCGGAAACCCCGGGCGGACCGTTCCGCGTTTCAGCGCGAATACCGCTTGAGCTCTTCGGTGTCGAGGGTGATGCCGACCGGGTCGGGCAGCGCCACCTCGTGACCGTAGGCCAGCGTCACGACACTCTCGTAGCGATCGCCGTGCGGCTCGCTGTGCACGGTCACCGAACCGGCGTCGCGGTCGATCAGCAGGTACACCGGGATCCCGGCCTCGGCGTACGCCACCGGCTTCTCGACCCGGTCGCGCCGGTGGGTGTCGGCGTCGTAGGACGTCACCTCCACCACCATGAGCACCTGATCGGGATCGGCCCACTCGCCCTGCCCGGCGAACGCGCCGTCCCGGGCGAGCGCGCCGTCCGGCTTCGCGTGGCCGGACCGGTAGCGGTCCACCCGCAGTCCCTGCTCGGCGTACAGCCACAGATCCGGGCGGTACTGCATGCAGCGCTTCGAGACCCACCGAATGATCTCGCCGTGGTCGCCGTCGGGCACCGGCTTGACTCCGATCCTGCCGTTGATGAACTCGAGCACCACGTCCCTTCGCTCTGCCGCTATGGCGATCTCTCTGAACTCGTCGAGTTCCATCTGCGGGCGCTCAGTCGTCATGACAGCCATGGTGACCTCCTCGGGGAGCTGCGGCCACAGTATGGGCAGTTCGACACTCGGCCCGCGGGTCTTTGCCTCTTCCTACCCGCCAGTAGCTGGGCTACAGTGTCGGCACGCGCCAGCGCCGGGCTTCGGGAGCCGCACCGGCCGGTCGCGTTCTCTCTCCCTGTGTGCGCGTCGGCGTCGCTTCATGATCTTTGTCGGAGCGCCTGAGCACCACGGCACTGCCCCTCGACGGAACCGGAGCGGACCGGTCCGTACCGCGGGGTCGCCGCTGTTCTTCTTCCGTTCCCCGTTTCTCCCGTGCCGCCGGCACACCCTCCCCCGTCACACCCTCCACCCGGGTTCGCGCTGCCGCGGCCGGGTGGTGGCGGGGGCCGCGGCACGGGCCCATGACAAGGAGTCAGGACAATGGAGCGTCCCTTCCCCACTGTTGCCGTCGTCGGCCTGGGCACCATGGGTGCCGGCGTGGCCGTGGCGGTGGCCCGCAGCGGCCGGCGGGTGATCGGCGTGGAGGCCGGCCCGACCCAGGCGCTGCGCGCGCTGGACCGGATCGAGGCGGCCACCGCCCGCGCGGTGGCGCGTGAGCGGCTGACCGCCGAGGAGCGCACCGCGCTGCTCGCGCTGATCGAGGTCGGCGACGACCTGACCGCGGCCGCGCAGGCGGACCTGGTGATCGAGGAGGTCCCGGAGGACCTGGAGCTGAAGCGCTCGCTGTTCGCCGAACTGGACCGGATCTGCCCGCCGGAGACGGTGCTGGCGACCGGCACCACCGCGCTGAGCGTGACCCGGATCGCGGCGGCCACCGCCCGCCCGGAGCGGGTGCTCGGCGTGCACTTCTTCAACCCGGTGCACACCATGAGGCTGGTCGAGGTGGTCCGCACCGTGCTGACGTCGCCCCAGGCCGCCGACCAGGTCGCCGAGTTGGCCCGCGACCTGGGCAAGGAACCGGTCGCGGCGGGCGACCGGGCGGGCTTCATCGCCAACGGCCTGCTGTTCGCCTACCTGAACCAGGCGGCGGCGATGTACGAGTCCCGGTACGCCACCCGGGAGGACATCGACGCGGCGATGCGGCTGGGCTGCGGCCTGCCGATGGGCCCGCTCGCGCTGCTCGACCTGATCGGCGTGGACACCGCCCGCACGGTGCTGGAGGCGATGTACGAGCAGTCCCGGGACCGGCTGCACGCCCCGGCGCCGATCCTCGGCCAGCTGGTCGCGGCGGGTCTGCTGGGCCGCAAGTCGGGCCGCGGCTTCTACACCTACGCGGCCCCGGGCTCGTCCAAGGTGGTCGACGGGCGGGCCGCGGCCGCGAAGCCGCGCCCGGCCGGCCGGGAGGTGCGCAGCGTCGGCGTGTGCGGCAGCGGGACGATGGCGACCGGCATCGTGGAGGTGTTCGCGAAGGCGGGCTTCCCGGTGCTGCTGGCGGCCCGCAGCCAGGAGAAGGCGGAGCGGGCGAAGGCGCAGCTGGCGAAGTCGCTGGAGCGTTCGGTGTCCCGCGGCCGGCTGACCGAGCAGGCCCGGGACGAGGCGCTGGCGCTGGTCACCCCGGCGTCCGGCTACCAGGACCTGGCGGACGTCGACCTGGTGGTGGAGGCGGTGGCGGAGGACCTCGCGGTCAAGCGCGAGCTGTTCGCGACCCTGGACAAGATCGTCAAGCCGGGCGCGGTGCTGGCCACCACCACCTCCTCGCTCCCGGTGATCTCCTGCGCGACGGCGACCGGCCGCCCGCAGGACGTGGTCGGCATGCACTTCTTCAACCCGGCGCCGGCCATGAAGCTGGTCGAGGTGGTCTCCACGGTGCTGACCGCGGAGGACGTCACGGCGACCGTGCTGGAGCTGTGCGCCGCGGTGAAGAAGCACCCGGTGGAGTGCGGCGACCGGGCCGGTTTCATCGTGAACGCCCTGCTCTTCCCGTACCTGAACGACGCGGTGCGGATGCTGGAGGAGCACTACGCGACGGTGGACGACATCGACACCGCGATGAAGCTGGGCTGCGGCTACCCGATGGGCCCGTTCGAGCTGCTGGACGTGGTGGGCCTGGACGTGTCGCTGACCATCGAGAAGGTGCTGCACCAGGAGTTCCGGGAGCCGGGCCTGGCGGCCGCGCCGCTGCTGGAGCACCTGGTCGCGGCGGGCTGCCTGGGCCGCAAGACCGGCCGCGGTTTCCGCGACCACGCACGGCGATGACCGGCCGTCCGGGGTCCTCGCCGAGCCCCCGTCCGTCGCCCGCCGGGGGCGTCGACCCGGCTGCGCCCCGGCCCCCTTGGGGGGCCGGCACGGTCTCCTCGCGGTGGCCCCGGCCCGTCGTGGCACCGCCCTCCGCGCCGGTGCGCAGGGCCAGGCCGGCGGGGGCGGCACCGGGTGCGTGTAGCGTTCCCGGCATGGATCGCCAGACCTCGCCTTCCCAGCAGCAGCCGCCGGCCGCCGGGCCGGACCAGTCGCGGTCGGGGGTGGAGTCCGGACCGGGCAGTCGCCGGGCCGCCGCCCAGCGGCTGCAGATGCGCCAGGACCTCACGGCGGCGGCCATGCAGCTGTTCGCCACCCAGGGGTACGAGGAGACGACGGTCGACCAGATCGCGGCCGCGGCCGGGGTGGCCCGGCGCACCTTCTTCCGGTACTTCCGGTCGAAGGAGGAGGCGATCTTCCCGGACCACGACGACACCCTGGTGCGGGTGGCCGACCTGCTGGCCAGCGCCGAGCCGGAGGAGCACCCGCTGGACGTGGTGTGCCGGGGCATCAAGGAGGTGCTGCGGATGTACGCCTCCACCCCGGACATGTCGGTGGCCCGCTACCAGCTGATCCGCCAGGTCCCGGCGCTGCGCGAGCGGGAGATCGCGGTGGTCTCCCGGTACGAGCGGCTGTTCACCCGGTACCTGCTGGGCCGGTTCGACGCGGCCGAGCAGACCCCGCCGGGCTGGCAGCGCGGCGGGGACGACGACTCGATGCTGGCCGAGGTGTCGGCGGCGGCGGTGGTCGCGGCCCACAACCACGTGCTGCGGCGCTGGCTGCGGGCCGGCGGGCACGGCGACGTGGAGGCGCAGCTGGACCACTCCTTCGAGGTGATCCGGGGGACGTTCTGGCCGACCCCGCCGAGCGGTGCCCGCCGCCGCGGCACCACCCTGGCACCGGGTGCCAATGGTGACGGTGTGACGTCGGAGGACTCCGCTGCCGTGAGCGCACTGAGTGCCAGCCCGGGTGGTGAGGTACTGATCACAGTCGCTCGCACGGATGCCCCGCTGGAGACCGTGGTGGATTCGATCCGGGCCGCGCTGGCGGGGCGAAACACCGTGTAATCCAGGCAGTTTCAGCAGGTGACAGGCAGATTCGAAGGCCCGTTCCCGGTTTCGGGAACGGGCCTTCGCGCATCCCGCGCAACCCTCCGGAGGGAGTGTTCTGGCTCACGCCACAAGTTGGCACCCCGTGTCTTTACGAGTGGCACAGGGTGCCACTACCTTGTTGCCACCGGTCGCGGCGCCGCGGCTCCCCACCTCGGCGCGCCGTCGTCCGGTGTCCCCCCACCTGGGGGACGCGCACCCGCGACTCCACCCCTTCCGTCGCACCACAGCAGTACCGCCCTCAGACCCTCAGCGAAGCCGGTGTCCGCTCCCGGCTCCCCCAGACGCCCTGTGTCCCTCGCACAGGTACGCCTTCGGAGGCAGCCATGCAGGAAATTCTCGACGCGATCCTCAGTGGCAACGCCACGTCCGCCGACTACGCGGGCCTCGCGCTGCCCGAGTCCTACCGGGCCGTGACGCTCCACAAGGACGAGGAGCAGATGTTCGCCGGCCTCGCCAGCCGCGACAAGGACCCGCGCAAGTCGCTGCACCTCGACGAGGTGCCGCTGCCCGAACTCGGCCCCGGCGAGGCCCTGGTGGCCGTGATGGCCAGCTCGGTCAACTACAACACGGTGTGGAGCTCGATCTTCGAGCCGGTCTCCACCTTCGGCTTCCTGGAGCGCTACGGCCGCCTGTCGCCGCTGACGAAGCGTCACGACCTGCCGTACCACGTGCTCGGCTCCGACCTGGCGGGCGTGGTGCTGCGCACCGGCGCCGGCGTCAACGCCTGGAAGCCGGGCGACGAGGTCGTCGCGCACTGCCTGTCGGTCGAGCTGGAGTCCCCCGACGGCCACAACGACACGATGATGGACCCGGAGCAGCGCATCTGGGGCTTCGAGACCAACTTCGGCGGCCTGGCCCAGATCGCCCTGGTGAAGACGAACCAGCTGCTCCCCAAGCCCAAGCACCTCACCTGGGAGGAGGCCGCCTCCCCGGGCCTGGTCAACTCCACCGCCTACCGCCAGCTGGTCTCGCGCAACGGCGCGGGCATGAAGCAGGGCGACAACGTGCTGATCTGGGGCGCCAGCGGCGGCCTCGGCTCGTACGCCACCCAGTACGCGCTGGCCGGCGGCGCCACCCCGATCTGCGTGGTCTCCAGCCCGCAGAAGGCGGAGATCTGCCGGGCGATGGGCGCGGAGGCGATCATCGACCGCAACGCCGAGGGCTACCGGTTCTGGAAGGACGAGCACAACCAGGACCCGCGCGAGTGGAAGCGGTTCGGCGCGAAGATCCGCGAGTTCACCGGCGGCGAGGACGTGGACATCGTCTTCGAGCACCCCGGCCGCGAGACCTTCGGCGCGTCCGTCTACGTCACCCGCAAGGGCGGCACCATCGTCACCTGCGCCTCCACCTCCGGCTACATGCACCAGTACGACAACCGCTACCTGTGGATGTCGCTCAAGCGGATCGTCGGCTCGCACTTCGCCAACTACCGGGAGGCCTTCGAGGCCAACCGCCTGGTGGCCAAGGGCAAGATCCACCCGACCCTGTCCAAGGTGTACTCGCTGGAGGAGACCGGGCAGGCCGCGCTCGACGTGCACCAGAACCGGCACCAGGGCAAGGTCGGCGTGCTCTGCCTGGCCCCGCAGGAGGGCCTGGGCGTGCGCGACCAGGAGCTGCGGGCGCAGCACCTCACCAAGATCAACGCCTTCCGGGACATCTGATGGGCGCCCAGGAACGCGACCGCCCCTGGCTGATGCGCACCTACGCCGGCCACTCCACCGCGAGCGACTCCAACGCGCTGTACCGGCGCAACCTCGCCAAGGGGCAGACCGGCCTGTCGGTGGCCTTCGACCTGCCGACCCAGACCGGCTACGACTCCGACCACGTCCTCGCCCGCGGCGAGGTCGGCCGGGTCGGCGTGCCGGTCGGTCACCTGGGCGACATGCGGACCCTGTTCGACGGGATCCCGCTGGAGCGCACCAACACCTCGATGACCATCAACGCCACCGCCATGTGGCTGCTGGCGCTGTACCAGGTGGTCGCCGAGGAGCAGGGCGCGGACATCGCCAAGCTGACCGGCACCACCCAGAACGACATCGTCAAGGAGTACCTGTCGCGCGGGACGCACGTCTTCCCGCCCGGCCCGTCCGTGCGGCTGATCACCGACATGATCGCCTACACGGTGGCGCACATCCCTAAGTGGAATCCGATCAACATCTGCAGCTACCACCTGCAGGAGGCCGGGGCGACCCCGGTCCAGGAGATCGCCTACTCGATGTGCACCGCGATCGCCGTCCTCGACGCCGTCCGCGACTCCGGGCAGGTCCCGGCCGAGCGGATGGGCGAGGTGGTGGCCCGGATCTCCTTCTTCGTCAACGCGGGCGTCCGCTTCGTCGAGGAGATGTGCAAGATGCGGGCCTTCACCCGGCTCTGGGAGAAGGTCACCCGGGAGCGCTACGGCATCGAGGACGCCAAGCAGCGGCGCTTCCGCTACGGCGTGCAGGTCAACTCGCTCGGCCTGACCGAGGCGCAGCCGGAGAACAACGTCCAGCGCATCGTCCTGGAGATGCTGGCCGTCACGCTGTCCAAGGACGCCCGCGCTCGGGCCGTCCAACTCCCGGCCTGGAACGAGGCGTTGGGCCTGCCGCGGCCGTGGGACCAGCAGTGGTCGCTGCGCATCCAGCAGGTGCTGGCGTACGAGTCGGACCTGCTGGAGTACGGCGACCTGTTCAACGGCTCGCACGTGGTCGAGGCGAAGACCGAGGAGCTGCTGGCCGGCGCCGAGGCGGAGATCGCCAAGGTGCTGGAGATGGGCGGGGTGATCCCGGCCGTCGAGTCCGGCTACCTGAAGTCCAGCCTGGTGGCCTCGCACGCCGCCCGGCGGGCCCGGATCGAGGCCGGCGAGGACAAGATCGTCGGCGTCAACTGCTTCGACACCACCGAGGAGAGCCCGCTCACCGCCGACCTGGACACCGCCATCATGGTGGTCGACCCGGCGTCCGAGCGGTCCGTGCTGGCCAACCTGGAGGCCTGGCGCGGCAGTCGGGACGAGGCCGCGGTGCAGGTGGCGCTGGCCCGCCTGAAGGAGGCGGCCGCCACCGAGGAGAACCTGATGGCGGCCACCCTGGCCTGCGCCCGGGCCGGCGCCACCACCGGCGAGTGGTCGTTCGCGCTGCGCGAGGTGTTCGGCGAGTACCGCGCCCCCACCGGGGTCGGCGGCGCGCCGGTCGCGGTCGCCGCCGAGCCGGGCGGCGAACTCGCCGCCGTCCGCGAGGCCGTCGCCGCCACCGCCGCCGAGCTCGGCACCGGCAAGCTGCGCCTGCTGGTCGGCAAGCCCGGCCTGGACGGGCACTCCAACGGCGCCGAGCAGATCGCCGTGCGGGCCCGCGACGCCGGCTTCGAGGTGGTCTACCAGGGCATCCGCCTGACGCCCGAACAGATCGTCTCGGCCGCCGTCGCCGAGGACGTGCACTGCGTGGGCCTGTCCATCCTCTCCGGCGCGCACCCGGAGCTTGTGCCCGACGTCATACAGCGGTTGGACCGGGCCGGGGTGGAGGATGTGCCGGTGATCGTGGGTGGAATCATCCCGGCAGCGGACGCCGAGGTCCTCAGGGCCGCCGGAGTCGCCGCCGTGTTCACACCCAAGGACTTCGGCATCACCACCATCATCGGCCGGATCGTGGACGAGATCCGGCTGGCCAACAGGCTCCAGCCGTGGGCCGCGACCACCGCCGCGGCCAGCTGACCCGGAAGGAACTCCCCCCAATGACTGTGAACCGCCTCCGTCCGCGCCGTTCCTGCCTGGCGGTGCCGGGCAGCAACCCGCGCTTCCTGGAGAAGGCCCAGGGCCTGCCCGCCGACCAGGTCTTCCTGGACCTGGAGGACGCCTGCGCCCCGCTGGTCAAGGAGTCCGCCCGCCACAACATCGTGGACGCCCTGAACAACGGCGACTGGGGCGGCAAGACCCGGGTCGTCCGGGTCAACGACTGGACCACGCACTGGACCTACCGCGACGTCATCACCGTGGTCGAGGGCGCCGGGCAGAACCTGGACTGCATCATGCTGCCCAAGGTGCAGGACGCCCAGCAGGTGATCGCGCTGGACCTGCTGCTCACCCAGATCGAGAAGACGGTCGGCCTGGAGGTCGGCAAGATCGGCATCGAGGCGCAGATCGAGAACGCCAAGGGCCTGATCAACGTGGACGCCATCGCGCAGGCCTCGCCGCGCCTGGAGACCATCATCTTCGGCCCGGCCGACTTCATGGCCTCCATCAACATGAAGTCCCTGGTGGTCGGCGAGCAGCCGCCCGGCTACGGCGCCGACGCCTACCACTACATCCTGATGCGCATCCTGATGGCCGCCCGCGCCAACGACCTGCAGGCGATCGACGGCCCCTACCTGCAGATCCGCAACCAGGAGGGCTACCGCGAGGTCGCCCGCCGCTCCGCCGCCCTGGGCTTCGACGGCAAGTGGGTGCTGCACCCGGACCAGGTCGCCGCCGCGAACGAGATCTACTCGCCGGCGCAGGAGGACTACGACCACGCCGAGCTGATCCTCGACGCCTACGACTGGTGCACCTCCGAGGCGGGCGGCGCCAAGGGCTCCGCGATGCTCGGCGACGAGATGATCGACGAGGCCAGCCGCAAGATGGCCCTGGTCATCGCCGGCAAGGGCCGCGCCGCGGGCATGCAGCGCACCACCAAGTTCGAGATCCCTGGAGCCTGACGCGATGCAGTTCGGACGCACCTACGAGGAGTTCGAGGTCGGCGCGGTCTACAAGCACTGGCCCGGGAAGACCGTCACCGAGTACGACGACCACCTGTTCTGCCTGCTCACCATGAACCACCACCCGTTGCACATGGACGCCAACTACGCGACCACCACCGTGCAGGGGCAGAACGTGGTGGTCGGCAACTACGTCTACTCGCTGCTGCTGGGCATGTCCGTCCCGGACGTCTCCGGCAAGGCGATCGCCAACCTGGAGATCGAGTCGCTGCGGCACATCGCGCCGACCTTCCACGGCGACACGATCTACGGCGAGACCACCGTTCTCGACAAGAACATGACATCGAAGCCGGACCGCGGCATCGTGTACGTCGAGACCAAGGGCTACAAGCAGGACGGCACCGTCGTCTGCATCTTCCGCCGCAAGGTGATGGTGCCGACCGAGGCGTACAACAAGGAGCGCGGCGGCGAGCAGCCGGGGCGCCCCGAGCCGCTGGCCTGACGCCCCTTCAGACCCCGGACGGGCGGGCCGCCGTCATCGGCCCAGCCCCTACCCGGTTCCCGGGGGCTCCGCGGCAGCCACGCGCCGCGGAGCCCCCTCACCCTCATCCCTCTTGAGCATTCACGGAGCCGCACGATGGGACGCCTCGCACAGACCGACGGCCTCACCGAGATCCAGCGGGACATCCTCGCCACCGTGCGGGAGTTCGTCGACAAGGAGATCATCCCGGTCGCCACCGAGCTGGAGCACAAGGACGAGTACCCGACCGCCGTCGTCGAGGGCATGAAGCAGCTCGGCCTGTTCGGCCTGACCATCCCCGAGGAGTACGGCGGCCTCGGCGAGTCGCTGCTCACCTACGCCCTGGTGGTGGAGGAGATCGCCCGCGGCTGGATGTCGGTCTCCGGCATCGTCAACACCCACTTCATCGTGGCGCACATGATCAACGCGCACGGCACCCAGGAGCAGAAGGACTACTTCCTGCCGAAGATGGCCGCCGGCGAGCTGCGCGGCGCCTTCTCGATGTCCGAGCCGGGCCTCGGCTCCGACGTGTCGGCGATCTCCACCAAGGGCGTGAAGGACGGCGACTTCTACGTCCTGAACGGCCAGAAGATGTGGCTGACCAACGGCGGCACCTCGTCCGTCGTCGCGGTGCTCTGCAAGACCGACGAGGGCGGCAACACGCCCTACAAGAACATGACCACCTTCCTGATCGAGAAGACCCCGGGCTTCGGGCCGAACGAGACCGTCCCCGGCCTCACCGTCCCCGGCAAGATCGAGAAGATGGGGTACAAGGGCGTCGACACCACCGAGCTGGTGCTCCAGGACGTCCGGATCCCGGCGGACCGGATCCTCGGCGGCGTCCCCGGCAAGGGCTTCTACCAGATGATGGACGGCGTCGAGGTCGGCCGGGTCAACGTGGCGGCCCGCGGCTGCGGCGTGGCCCGCCGGGCGTTCGAGCTGGGCATCGCCTACGCCCAGCAGCGCACCACCTTCGGCAAGAAGATCGCCGAGCACCAGGCGATCCAGTTCAAGCTCGCCGAGATGGCCACCAAGGTCGAGGCCGCGCACCAGATGATGGTGATGGCCGCCCGCAAGAAGGACAGCGGGCAGCGCAACGACCTGGAGGCCGGCATGGCCAAGTACCTGGCCTCCGAGTACTGCAAGGAGGTCGTCGAGGACTCGTTCCGGATCCACGGCGGCTACGGCTTCTCCAAGGAGTACGAGATCGAGCGGCTGTACCGGGAGGCCCCGATGCTGCTGATCGGTGAAGGTACGGCGGAGATCCAGAAGATGATCGTGGGACGTCGCCTGCTGGAGGAGTACCGGCTCGCCGACTGAGGCAGTCCCGTTCCGGGGCCGGCGGCGGGCGTGCGGGCCCGCTCCGGCCGAACCGTGCCCACCCCCGGCCTGGTCAGCCGATCCCGGGTCGGGCACGGCGCACGAGGCGGCCGTCCGGCGCGTTTCCCCAGGTACGCGCCGGGCGGCCGCTTCCGTGCACTGCCTGTGACCGGCGTGTCGCTGAGACGTGAATCACCCGTGACCCGAGACCTCTTGGGGAACCGCACCCCGTGCGGTTACGGTCGTACACATAGCAGGTGCACGACTCGGCAGGCAGGCGTAGTTCGACTAGCAGGCGGCTTGCCCAGATACCGGCAGGTCCCGATAGCATCCACCGGGACAGCAGCCGTCCCAGACAACTCGATCCCCGCGGTGGCCCCCGTCCAGGGGCCATTCAGTGTCCCCGCGCGGGGCCCGCGACTAAAGGTCCTCGATGCCCATCAGCCCGTCCCCTCACACCTCCGCCCAGGGTTTCGTTCCCGAGGGTCGGCGTCCCCGCGTGACCATCGCGCGCGGTGCCACCCCCTGGTTCGTCCCCACCCTGGCCACCGCCGCCGTGACGACCGCCCTCACCCGGCGCTCCGGCAAGTGGGCCCTGGCGGCCGTGCCGGCCTGCGCGCTCAGCGCGGGCATGCTGTGGTTCTTCCGCGACCCCGAGCGGGAGATCGGCGCCGGCAGAGTGATCTCCCCGGCCGACGGCGTGGTCCAGTCCATCGACGAGTGGCCGGACGGCCGCACCCGCGTCGCGATCTTCATGAGCCCGCTCAACGTCCACGTCAACCGCGCGCCGCTGGCCGGCACCGTGACGTCGGTCGAGCACATCGCCGGTGGGTTCGTCCCGGCGTTCAACAAGGACAGCGACCGCAACGAGCGCGTCGTGTGGCACTTCGACACCGAGCTCGGCGACATCGAGATGGTGCAGATCGCGGGCGCCGTCGCCCGCCGCATCGTCCCCTACATGGACGCCGGCACCAAGGTCGAGCAGGGCGAGCGGGTCGGTCTGATCCGCTTCGGCTCCCGCGTCGACACCTACCTGCCGGCGGGCGTCGAGGTCGGCGTCACGGTCGGCCAGAAGACCACCGCCGGGGTGACTCGCCTTGACCGTGACTGATCCGGAAGCTCTCGTCGGCCTCGCCGACGAGGAATCCACCGAGCTGCGACGCCGCCGCTGGGCGCGGGACCGCGAACTGCGCGCCCCCCGCTCCCCGCAGCACCTGTCCACCGCCGACTTCCTGACCCTCGGCAACGCCGTCTGCGGCTTCCTCGCCATCTACTCGACCACCACCGGCATCCTGATGCCGCACCTCACCGGTGAGTCGAACGCCCCGGTCAAGCACAGCGCCGCCACCGTGGTGACGCTGCTGCTGATCGGCGCGATGTGCGACCTCTTCGACGGCCTGGTGGCGCGCAAGCTGCGCTCCTCCGCGCTCGGCGCCGAGCTCGACAACCTGGCCGACCTGATCAGCTTCGGCATCGCGCCGGCGTACTTCGTCGCGGTGTGGGGCCTGGTCTCCTCCGGCTCCAACCAGCAGCTGTCCGCGTTCATCGCGCTGACCGTCCTGCTGGCGGTGGTGCTCCGGCTCGCCAGGTTCTCCGCCGTGAAGATGCGGCCGGGGATCTTCCAGGGCATGCCGTGCCCGATGGGCGCGATGACCGTCATCGCGATCGTGCTGCTCGACCCGCCGTTCGTCCCCGGCCTGCTGCTGATCTTCGGCGTGGCCTACCTGATGGTCAGCCGGATCGAGTACCCGAAGCCGCAGGGCCTGCTCGCCACCGCCACGGTGGCCTGGATCGTGGTCTCCATCGGCTGCCTGGCCTCCTGGGCCGCGGGCCTGCCCGGCGGCGACACCCTGATGCACATCGGCGCGCTCGCCCAGATCGCGCTGGCCGCGATGGCCCCGCTGCTGGTCATCCGCCGCAAGGTCGGCGAGAAGGTGGGCGTGGTCCGCGCCCGCCGCGCGGAGAACCGCGGCTGACGACAGCGCAGCAGGAAGCCCCCCGTCCGGATCGGACGGGGGGCTTTCGCGTTGCCGTGCGCTCAGGCGCCGCCGGTGTGCACCGAGAAGGCGCTGCGGCGGGCGGCGCGGGCCACCGCCGGGTCCGGGTGGACCGAGGCGACGGCCGTCAGCACGCTCGCGGCGCGCGGGTGGCCGGACTGCCGGGCGCGGTGGAACAGCCGGACGGGCTCACCCGCCGACGCGCCCTCGACGTGCCCGACCAGCAGCGCGGTCTCGCCGTGGTCGAGGACGGCGGCGGCGGTGTCCACCCACAGCCAGGCGGCGTCCTCCGCGCCGAGCACGTCGGCCGGGGAGACGCCCCCCTCGTCCAGCTGTTCGGCCAGCCAGAGCAGCGCGTAGGGCCGCAGGACGGCCTCCTCGACGGCGGCCCGGACGCCCTGCTCGGCGGTGGAGCCGGCCACCACCCGCAGCGCCTCGAAGGCCAGGCCGCGGACCAGGGCGTCCTCGCCGCGGGCGGCTTCCAGGAGTTCGGCGACCGCCCGGTCCGCGGGACGGGCGGCGACCCAGGCGCGGAACTCGGCGCGGGCCGGCCCCGGGCTGTAGTCGGCGCAGGCGCTCAGCAGCTCCTGGGCGCTCTGCTCGATGTGGCCGGCGGCGGTCTGCGCGACGGTGCAGATCTCCTCCAGCTTGGCGCGCACCGCCCAGTGGCCGAGCGGGGAGAGCTCGGCGGCCTCGTCCTGCCGGCTGAGCGCGCCGACGGCGGCCAGGCCGTCGAGCATCCAGTCCAGGACGGCGGCCACGTCGGCGGGCGAGTGCGGGGTGTCGATCTGCGGCTCGCGGCAGGTGCCGCGGACGGCGGAGACCGCGGACGCGGCGTGCGGCACCGGGGAGAGCGGGAAGGTGCCGGGGCCGAGGCGGCGCTCGTCCAGGCCGCGGCGGAGCAGTTCGAGCAGTTCGCTGTCGGCGACCGGCCCGTCCACCAGGTGCAGGAAGGACAGCAGCTGCGGGGCCTGGTCGACCGCCTGGCCGGCCAGCTGGGCGAACACGCCGCGCAGCGCGGCGGGCGGCACCGGGGCGAGCAGCGTCCAGGCGTCGAACAGCGCGGACCAGCCGCGGATCACGGCCTCGTCGTCGCGCTCCCAGGCGTGCAGCCGCCAGCCGGGCCCGGCGCCGCCGTCGCGGAGCTCGACCAGGCCGACCAGCAGCGCCTGGCCCCAGGCGTTGGCGGCGGCGCCGACGGTCATGGCGAGGGCGCGGCCGGCGGCGCGGGCGTCCTCGGGGAGGAGCTCGCCGCGCTTGTCGACCTCGGTGAGCTCGCCGGCCCAGTGGGCGACGCGCACCGCGTCGGCGAGCATCCGGCGGGCCAGCGGGGCGAGTTCGGCGGGTGCGGGGAAGCCGTCCGGGACGGGCACTCGGCCCCGTCCGGGCTTGGCGGGTACCCGGCGGCGGTTGGCTGCGGCGGGTACGGTGCCCTCCGCACGCCCGACGGCCGTTCCGGGCAGACGGGTCACCGTCGCACCGATGCGGCGGGGCGGGTGCGGGGCATCACGGTCGCGCGGGTTCCGAGACGTCACGCCGTGCAGTCTTCCCCTTGCACGGGCCTTCTGTCACATCGACTGCCGGGCTGTCTCGGCGCATTGTCCGAACCGTTCGAACGGCGGCCGGACAAGCCGTGTCAAAGCGGGACGAACCACTCCACTTCCCGTCATGGACATGTCGCAGAGTGTCACCGTCCCGGGATGAGGACGCGGCGGACCCGGTTCCGGTTCCCCCGTGCGGCCGCCGGACGCTCACAGCAGCGGGGTCAGGAAGCGCCGCAGCGCCTCGGTGTACCCGGCCGGATCGGCGTTCCACAGCGCCGCGTGCTCGGCCTGTGGCACCGGGTGCAGGCTGACCAGGTCCTCCCGCTCCGCCGCGAGCCTCCGGGCGGCCGCCCACGGCGTGATCGGGTCGTCCGGGCTCTGCAGCAGCAGCGTCGGCGCGGGCAGGTCGGCGCCGGACGCGATCCGGGCGAAGTCGGCCAGGTCCACGCCGGTGCGGCCCTGCGCGGCGAGCGTACCCAGCTCCGCCAGCACCGGGGACGCGCCGCCGCGGGCCGCCGCCCGCCGCACCGACTCCGACCAGTCCAGCACCGGGGAGTCCAGCACCAGCCCCGCGATCCGCTCCCGCCGGGCCGAACGGGCCGCCGTCTGGAGCGCGATGGTCGCGCCCATCGACCAGCCGCACAGCACGACCCGGCCCGCGCCGTGGTCGAGCGCCGCCCCGATCGCCGCGTCCACGTCGTGCCACTCGGTCTCGCCGAAGTGCCCCAGCCCGTCCGGCGACGCCGGGGCGCCGGCATCGCCCCGGTAGGTGATCGTCAGCGTGGGCAGCCGCAGTGCGTGCAGCAGCGGCAGCACCGGCAGCGCCTGCGAACGGTCCGCCGCCGCGCCGTGGACCAGCACCACACAGGTGCCGCGCATCCCCGTCGTCCGCCAGGCCGGGAACGCCCCGAGGTCGCCGGGGACGGCGGTGTCCGTGAAGTCCAGACCGAGAGCGGAGCGCGGATCCCCGATCAGCACCCGCGGGGTCAGCCGGACCTCCGTACCCACGGCGAGGGTGCCGTGCTCGGCCCGCTCCAGCCGCCTGGTCACCCGCCCGCCGCCCCTGCCGAGCACCTCCCCCACCACCGCGTGGCCGCCCCCGTCCCACTCCAGCGCGTAGTGCCCCCGGCGGACGGTGTCCGCGGTCGCCGTCAGCGTCACCCGCCCCGGCCCCAGCTCGTGCACCGTCACCGCCTGCGGCGGCGTGGCCGCGGACGGCTGCACCACCCGGTCCGACACCTTCCGGCCGAGCAGCAGGAACGCCCCCGCTCCGGCCCCTGCGGCGGCTGCTGCGACAACGGCGGCGGTTCCCCAACGCATGGCGGTCTCCCGAGTGCTGACGGTCCAGTACCTCCAGTGCACCCGCCCCGGGGCCACTCGGCGAATCGGCGCGCTTTCACGGCTGGGCCATACGGTGCTCCGACGGCGACCTTCGGATCGGGTTCCGCACTGCTGCGAAGGGTGGGAGCAGCACGAAAGCCCACCGGCGCGACGGAAGTGTCCGCCTGTACGGCAACGAACCGCCGTCGGTCGACGCCCCGGAGGAGGTTGCCCGAACGGCGATCCTGCACGGGCCTCCGACCTCGCCCGGCGATTCCGGAGGAGGGGTGGATCCGCAGCGCAGTGGGAATTCAGCACACGAATCGCCGCCCGGGGCGCGACCGTTCCCGAATCCCTGTTTCGGGACAGTCCGGAGACGGCCGCTGCCGATGCCCGAGTCCCTTTCCGAAGGCTCTCCAAGTCCGTCGATCAGCACGGTGTCGAGGCCGGGGAGAACGGTGTCCGACTGTCCGCCGAGGGCGTGCGGCGACTTCGGCAGTTCGGTCACCGGGAGGTCTTCCTCCTCCGGCTGGCCGGAGAAGTGCCGGCGGACGCGGACGCCGAATTGCCGGCCCGCATGCTCGAACGATTCCGCCAGTTCCGGGGGGCGCGCTGCCCGCCTGCTCGAATCACCAGGAGCTTTCGTCTCCGGGCTGGCGCGCCGTCAGTGCACCCCTGACGCCATCCGCGACATTCCACTGCTGCGCGCCCGCTGCCCGCATGTCGGCGCTGTCGTCCCCGCCGGAGGATGATCGTCGATCGGCCGGAGGCGAGCTGGTCGTCCTCGTGCGGTCCCAGTGGGTGGGCCGTCGGGCGGCGACGGTGTGTGACCAAACGCTCCGTCGCGTCGGTTGACTGGCCGGAAGTGGGCGTGGTGGGATCTTCGGGCCAAACGGAGGTAAACAGAGGAAGCCGGTGCGAGTCCGGCGCGGTCCCGCCACTGTGACCGGGAACCCCACGAGGGGTGACCGGAAGTCAGGAGACTCTGGCCTTCGTTCCGTCGATCCAGGGCGCGGACCCTGAGTGAGGACACGACGCCATGCGGGCTGCCCCGTACCTGGTGGGCGCGGTCGCGGGATACCTCGCGGACGCCCGACTGGGCGACCCCCGGCGCGGACACCCCGTCGCCCTGTTCGGCACCGCCGCGACCCGACTGGAGCGCCGGCTCTGGCGCGACCACCGCGGTGCGGGCGCGGCGTACACCGCGATCGCGGTCGGCGCCGTCGCGGGCGGTGCGGCGCTCGCCGCGCGGGCCGTACGGCGTTCGCCCCTGGCCTCGGCGGCGCTGACGGCCGGCGCGACGTTCACCGTCCTCGGCGGGACGTCGCTCTCCCGGGAGGCCCGGACGATCGGACGGTCGCTGGCGGACGGCGATCTGACGGCCGCTCGGGAACGCCTCCCCCACCTGTGCGGCCGCGACCCGTCCGGGCTGGACGAGCAGCAGATCGCGCGGGCCGTGGTGGAGTCCGTCGCGGAGAACACCGCCGACGCCGTCGTCAACGCGCTGGTGTGGGGCGGCATCGCGGGCACGCCCGGGCTGCTGGCGTTCCGGGCGGTGAACACGCTGGACGCGATGGTGGGGCACAAGTCCGCCCGCCACCGTCGCTTCGGCTGGGCCTCCGCCCGCCTGGACGACGTCGCCGGGTGGCCCGGCGCGCGGCTCACCGCACTGCTGACGGTCGCCGCGTCCGACTCCCCGTCGCGGGCCTGGCGGGTCTGGCGGCGGGACGGCTCCGCCCATCCCAGCCCGAACGCCGGCCAGGCCGAGGCGGCCTTCGCCGGTGCGCTGGGCGTCCAACTGGGCGGCACCCTCCGCTACGGCGACCGCGTCGAACACCGGCCCGTCCTCGGCGCGGGCCAACCCCCCGTGGCCGTCCCCGACATCGAGCGGGCCTGCCGACTCTCCCGCCGCGTCGGCCTCCTCGCCCTGGCCGCCACCGCCGGCGCACGGTTCGCAGCCGCCGCGTGGCGCAAGTGACCGCGACGCAGGGTGGCCTGTCGCTGCGACCGGCGACGGGCTGCTTCGGTGGGCTCGCCACCGCGACGCGCAGCGAGACGGCCGCGGGCGGGCGGAAGGTGCAAGTGGCTGTGCGGTGCCGGGGTTTCGGTGTTGGGTCCTCTGCCTCGCGCAGTCGCCCCTGGCGCTCGCGGGAGCGGGCGGCCGCACAGGCGGCGGGTGCCTTCGGCATGCGCGGCGCAATGGCCGCGGGCGGGCGGAAGGTGCAAGTGGCTGTGCGGCGCCGGGGTTTCGGGGTTGGGTCTTCCGCCTCGCGCAGTCGCCCCTGGTGCTCGCGGGGGCGGGCGGCCGCGGAGCAGGTGGGCGGGGCTTGCGGTTCGGGGCGGTCGTGGCGGGGCTTGGCGGCTGCCGGTTGGGTTCTTGTTTCTCGGTTCTTCGGAGGAGGTCGTCCGTGAGTGGGGCGTTGTTGGTGGCCGGGACGACTTCGGATGCCGGGAAGAGTGTGGTGACGGCGGGGATCTGCCGGTGGCTGTTGCGGAAGGGGGTGAGGGTGGCGCCGTTCAAGGCGCAGAACATGTCGTTGAATTCGTTCGTGACGGCCGATGGGGCGGAGATCGGGCGGGCGCAGGCGATGCAGGCGCAGGCGGCGGGGGTGGAGCCGGAGGCGGCGATGAATCCGGTGCTGTTGAAGCCGGGGGCGGACGGCCGGAGTCAGGTGGTGCTGATGGGGCGGGCCGTGGCGGAGGTCGGGGCGCTGGACTACCGGGATCGGAAGCCGGTGCTGCTGGAGCGGTCGTTGGAGTGTCTGGCGGACTTGCGGTCGCGGTTCGACGTGGTGGTGTGCGAGGGCGCGGGGTCTCCGGCGGAGATCAACCTGCGGGACCGGGACATCGCGAACATGGGGTTGGCGTCGGCGGCGCGGCTGCCGGTGGTGGTGGTCGGGGACATCGACCGCGGCGGGGTGTTCGCGTCGATGTTCGGGACGCTGGCGCTGCTCTCGGCGGACGACCAGTCGCTGGTCGCGGGCTGGTTCGTGAACAAGTTCCGCGGTGATGCCCGGCTGCTCGCGCCGGGGTTGACGATGTTGCGGGAGTTGACGGGCCGTCCGGTGCTGGGGACGTTCCCGATGCTGCAGGGGCTGTGGCTGGACGCGGAGGACTCGCTGGATCTGGCCTCGGTGGCGGCGCGGCCGGCGGCGGGCGGGCCGGTGGGGGCGGAGGTGTTGCGGGTCGCGGTGGTGCGGTTCCCGCGGTTGTCGAACTTCACGGACGTGGACGCGCTGGCGCAGGAGCCGGGGGTGCTGGTGCGCTGGGCGACGCGTCCGGAGGAGCTGGCGGACGCGGACCTGGCGGTGCTGCCGGGGACGCGGGCGACGGTCGCGGACCTGGAGTGGCTGCGCGGTCAGGGCCTGGTGGGGCCGCTCGCGGAGCGGGTCGCGGCGGGTCGGCCGGTGCTGGGGGTGTGCGGCGGCTACCAGATGCTGGGGCGGGAGATCGTGGACGAGGTGGAGTCGCGGGCCGGGGCGGTGGCCGGTCTGGGGCTGCTGCCGACCCGGGTGGTGTTCGGCGCGGAGAAGGTGCTGGCCCGGCCGACCGGCGTGGCGCTCGGTGAGCCGGTGGCGGGGTACGAGATCCACCACGGCGTGGTGTCGGTGGACGGTGGCGAGACGTTCGTCGCGGACGCCGGGGGCAACCCGCTGGACGGCTGCCGGGTGGGTGCGGTGTGGGGCACGACGTGGCACGGGGTGCTGGAGAACGACGCGTTCCGCCGGGCGTTCCTGGTGGAGGTGGCGCGGGCGGCGGGGCGGGCGTTCGTGCCGGCGCCGGACACCTCGTTCGCGGCGGCGCGGGAGCGGCGGCTGGACGCGCTGGGTGATCTGGTCGCGGAGCACGCCGACACGGACGCGCTGTGGAAGCTGATCGAGAACGGGGCGCCGGCGGGTCTGCCGTTCGTGCCGCCCGGGGCTCCGGCTCCGGTGGAGATGGAGGGGTCGAAGTGAGTGAACCGATCGATGCGCGTTACCCGTTCACGGCGGTCGTGGGGATGGACGACCTGCGGCTGGGGCTGCTGCTGAACGCGGTGTCGCCCTCCGTGGGCGGGGTGCTGGTGCGGGGCGAGAAGGGCACCGCGAAGTCGACGATGGTGCGGGCGCTGGCGGGGCTGCTGCCGTCGATCGCGACCGTGGCCGGCTGCCGTTTCGCGTGCGACCCGGCGGCGCCGGACCCGCAGTGCCCGGACGGGCCGCACCGGGGCGCGGCCGCGAGTGAACGGCCCGCGTTCCTGGTGGAGTTGCCGGTGGGCGTCGCCGAGGACCGGGTGGTCGGCTCGCTGGACCTGGAGCGGGCGCTCGCGGAGGGCGTGAAGGCGTACGAGCCGGGCCTGTTGGCGAAGGCGCACCGCGGGGTGCTGTACATCGACGAGGTGAACCTGCTGCAGGACCACCTGGTGGACCTGCTGCTGGACGCGGCGGCGATGGGGCGTTCGTACGTGGAGCGCGAGGGCGTGTCGGTGCGGCACGCGGCGCGGTTCCTGCTGGTCGGGACGATGAACCCGGAGGAGGGCGAGCTGCGGCCGCAGCTGCTGGACCGGTTCGGCCTGACGGTGGAGATCGCCGCCACCCGGGACGCGGACGAGCGCGCCGAGGTCGTGCGCCGCCGCCTGGCGTACGACGCCGATCCGGCGGCCTTCGCGGCGCGCTGGGCCGAGCAGGAGCGGGCGCTGGCCGAACGGATCGGCGCGGCGCGGGAGTTGCTGCCGTCCGTGGAGCTGTCGGACCTGGCGCTGCGGCAGATCACGGCGGTGTGCGCGGCGTTCGAGGTGGACGGCCTGCGGGCGGACATCGTGATGGCGCGGACGGCGGTGGCGCTGGCCGCGTGGGCGGGGCGCACCGGGGTGCTGGAGGAGGATGTCCGGAAGGCCGCGCAGTTGGCGCTGCCGCACCGGCGGCGGCGCAACCCGTTCGACGCGCCGGGCCTGGACGAGGAGCAGTTGGACCGGACGCTGGCCGAGCACCGGCCGCCGGAGGACGACGGCCCGGACGGCGGCGGCCCGGACGACGGCCCCGACGACGGCGGCGGAGGCGGTGGCGGTGCGCCCGAGCCGTCCGCCCCCGATCCGGCTTCCGCCGCCGATTCGTCCGCGGCGCCGGAGGGTTCGGAGCAGCCGCCGGTGCCGCCGCAGCAGCGGCCGGGCGGTTCCCGGGAGTCGTCCCCGGTGGCGGCCGACCGGCCGTACCGGACCCGGCTGTTCAAGGTGGACGGCACCGGCCGGGGCGCGCAGGGGCGGCGGTCGCCCGCCGAGACGGACGCCGGGCACACCGTCCGGGCGCGCCGTCCGCAGGGCAGGCTCACCCGGCTGCACCTGAGTGCGACGCTGCGGGCGGCGGCGCCGCACCAGGTGGCGCGCGGGCGGAACGGCCGGGCGCTGGTGCTGCGCCGGGACGACCTGCGCGAGCAGGTGCGCCGGGGGCGGGAGTCGAACCTGGTGCTGTTCGTGGTGGACGCGTCGGGGTCGATGGCGGCCCGGCAGCGGATGACGGCGGTCAAGGGTGCGGTGCTGTCCCTGCTGATGGACGCCTACCAGCGCCGCGACAAGATCGGCATGGTGACGTTCCGGGGCAGCGGCGCTGAGGTGGCGCTGCCGCCGACCTCCTCGGTGGAGGTGGGCGCGGCCCGGCTGGAGCAGTTGCCGACGGGCGGGCGGACGCCGCTGGAGGCGGGCCTGCTGCGCGCGCACGAGGTGCTGCGGGTGGAGCGGCTGCGCGATCCGGACCGGCGGGCGCTGCTGGTGGTGGTGACCGACGGCCGGGCGACCGGGTCGCGGGACGCGGTGGCCCGCTCGCACCGGGCGGCGGGCCTGCTGGCCGGCCAGGGGGTGGCCTCGGTGGTGCTGGACTGCGAGTCCGGCCCCGTCCGGCTGGGCCTGGCGAGGGAGTTGGCCGCGCACCTGCACGGTGACGCGGTGAGCCTGGACGAGTTGCGGGCCGAGGGAGTGGCCTCCCTGGTGCGCGAGACGCGGACGACGATGATGCGAAAGGCGGCGTGAGCGAACATGCCCAAGGGAGTTGCGGAGAACGTTCCGGACGACGGTCTGACCACCCGTCAGCGGCGGACGCTGCCGATCACGGCGGTGCACACCGGTCCGGGCAAGGGGAAGTCGACGGCGGCGTTCGGGATGGCGCTGCGGGCGTGGAACCAGGGCTGGCCGATCGGGGTGTTCCAGTTCGTCAAGTCGGCGAAGTGGAAGGTCGGCGAGGAGAACGCGCTGCGGGTGCTCGGCGAGTCCGGGCAGGGCGGCACGGTGGCGTGGCACAAGATGGGCTCCGGCTGGTCGTGGGTGCAGCGCGACATCGAGTCCTCCGAGGAGGCGGCCCGGGAGGGCTGGGAGCAGGTCAAGCGGGACCTGGCGGCCGAGACGTACCGGTTCTACGTGCTGGACGAGTTCACCTACCCGCTGCACTGGGGGTGGATCGACGTGGCGGAGGTGGTCGAGGTGCTGCGCGACCGGCCGGGCAACCAGCACGTGGTGGTGACCGGCCGCAACGCGCCCGAGCAGCTGCTCGAACTGGCCGACCTGGTCACCGAGATGACGAAGGTGAAGCATCCGATGGACGCGGGCCGCAAGGGCCAGCGCGGCATTGAGTGGTAGGCGCGTGAGCAGCAGCATCCCCCGGCTGGTGGTGGCCGCCCCGTCCTCCGGCGCGGGCAAGACCACGGTGGCGACCGGCCTGATCGCGGCGCTGGCGGCGCGCGGGCTCTCGGTGTCCCCGCACAAGGTCGGCCCGGACTACATCGATCCCGGCTACCACGCGCTGGCCGCCGGGCGTCCGGGCCGCAACCTGGACGCCTGGATGAGCGGCCCGGAGCGGATCGCCCCGCTGTTCGCGCACGGCGCGGCCGGGGCGGACGTGGCGGTCGTCGAGGGCGTCATGGGCCTGTACGACGGGGCGGCGGGACAGGGCGAGTTGGCGTCCACCGCGCAGGTGGCGAAGCTGCTGCGGGCGCCGGTGGTGCTGGTGGTGGACGCCTCCTCGCAGTCCCGGTCGGTGGCGGCGCTGGTGCACGGCTTCGCGTCCTGGGACCCGCAGGTGCGCCTCGCCGGGGTGATCCTCAACAAGGTGGCCTCGGACCGGCACGAGACGCTGCTGCGGGAGGCCCTGGAGGAGGGTTCCGGGGTGCCGGTGCTCGGCGCGGTGCGGCGGGCGCAGGCGGTGGACACGCCGTCCCGGCACCTGGGCCTGGTGCCGGCCGTGGAGCGGTCCGCGGAGGCGCTGCGGGCGGTCCGCGAGATGGGTGAACTGGTCGCCGCCTCGGTCGACCTGGACGCGGTGCTGGCGCTGGCCCGCACCGCTCCGCCGCTGTCCGCGGAGCCGTGGAGCGCGGCGGCGGAGGTCGAGCCGGTGGCCGGCCCGCGCCCGCGGATCGCGCTGGCGGGCGGCGCGGCGTTCTCGTTCTCGTACGCGGAGAACGCCGAACTGCTGGCCGCCGCCGGGGCCGAGGTGGTGCCGTTCGACCCGCTGCACGACGAGCGGCTGCCGGAGGCGACGGCCGGGCTGGTGATCGGCGGCGGCTTCCCGGAGGTGTACGTCTCGGAGCTGAGCGCGAACGAGGCGCTCCGGACGGCGGTCGCCGAGCTGGCCGCGAGCGGCGCGCCGGTGGTCGGCGAGTGCGCCGGACTGCTGTACCTGGGGCGTGAGTTGGACGGCCTGTCGATGTGCGGGGTGCTGGCCTCGGCGGCCCGGATGACGTCCCGGCTGACGCTCGGCTACCGGGAGGCGGTGGCGCTGGCCGACTCGCCGCTCGCGGCGGCCGGCTCGCGGGTGCGCGGTCACGAGTTCCACCGCACCGTCACCGACCCGGCGGCCGGCCCGTCCCCCGCCTGGGGCTGGCGCACGCCGGCCGGCCCGCACACCGAGGGCCACCTGCACGGCTCGGTGCACGCCTCGTACCTGCACCTGCACTGGACGGGCGCCCCGGCCCTGCCGTCCCGCCTGGTCCGGCACGCGGCGGGCTGGGCGGCCGGGCGCGCCGGCGGTTGACCGCGTCGGGCGCGCGGGCCGGGGGGGGCGCGCGGCCGACGGGGGGGCAGACCGGGGTGCTGGCGCCGGGGTGCTTGGCCGGCTCCTCCTCCTGGGTCGCCAGGCCCAGGGAGCGGCGCAGCGAGATGACCTCCTGGTTGCCCAGGTTGTCGTCGGCGGCGTTCAGTTCGCGCTTGAGCGTGGCGAGGTCGGTGGACCGGGAGGCCGCCAGGAAGTGGGCGGCGGCGGCCCGCGACTTGGCGACCAGCCGGTCGACGGTCGCCTTGTCGGCGGTGTGCCATTCGGCGGCCGCCAGCAGGTCGGCCTGCTTGGTCGCGGCGGTGCTCATGTCCTTGGCCCACGAGCGGTACGCCTGCGGGTCGTCCTCGACGTCGATGTCCTCGTCCGGGCCCTCGCCCCAGGCGCGGTCGAACTGGTTGGTGGCGTCGAGCAGTTGGCGCTGGTCGCTGGTCAGGCTGCTGGACCGCTTCTGCAGCGAGCCGCTGCGGGTGGACTTGTCCTGGTTGCCGAGGAAGCAGACGATCCGGCGGGTGGCCGGGAACTTCCAGCCCGCCCGGTCGGGGTAGTAGTAGAACGTGATCACCTGGTCCGGGAGGGCCCAGGTGTCGGCCACGTAGCTGTCCAGGTGCTCCGTGCAGACGCTCTCGGCCTCCGCCTTCATCGCGTCCTCGCCCGGGTAGGCGCCGCTCTTCTGGCGGGCGTCCTGCACCCAGTAGGTCTCGCCGAAGTGCGGGGCGGTGCAGGCGACGGGCTTGACCACGCCCGTGCCCGCGCGCTCGAAGCACTGGCCGGTGTACAGCCGGAACGGCGAGTCCGACGGCAGGTCGGAGGTCGACGTGCCGGAGCCGTGCGAGGACCAGCTGCTGGAGTCCTCGTCGAACCGGTCGGAGCTGAAGTCGCCGTTGACCAGCGTGCCGATGAACATCAGCATGCCGAGCGAGCCGGCGATGATGCCGGTGACGGCCAGGCCCTTGCCGCGCTCACCGGTCCGCTTGATCTGCAGCAGCGCGCCGATGCCCAGGCCGATGCCGATGAAGCCGAAGAAGCAGCAGACGATGCCGACGATCAGCGAGGCGATGGCCAGGTTGTTGGTGTACAGCGAGCGCGGCGGCGCCGGGTAGTACATCGGCGCGCCGGGCGCACCGGGCGGCGGGAACCCGCCCGTCCCCCACGGCTGCTGAACGCCCGTCGGGGCCCACGGGTTGCCGGTGCCGGGCCCGGCCGATACCGGCTGGGCGGGCGCCCCCGGCGGCACCGGCGCACCGGGCGCGGGCGCCGCCCACGGGTTCGCACCGGACGGTGCCCCCGCACCGGGCGGCATCCCCGCACCGGGCGGCATCCCGCCGGGGGCGGGCGGCGGCACGGTGGGCAGCGCCCAGGGGTTCACCGGCGCGGGCGGCCCGGCGGGCGGCTCCGACACGACGGGCGGCCGGGCGGCAGCCGACGGGGCGTCGGCCGGTGGGACTTCCGCCGTAGGCACGGCAGGTGACGGCGCGTCGGCCGGGGCGGGCACGGCGTCCCGTTCGGCGGGCACGGCGTCCTGGACGGCGGGTGCCGGGTCGTGGACGGCGGGTGCGGCGTCGGCCGGGGCGGGCACGGCCGGCTGCTTGGTGAACGAGATCGGGGCCGCCGGGACGGCGTCCGCGGGCGGCGTGGTCGGGGTGGTCCGGGCGTCGGCCTGGGCGGCGTCCGGGCCGGCCTCCCCGGGGCGCTCCTGGTCGAACGACATGGGTTTCCCCCCTGAGCTGGAACTGTTCGACGGCTGCGCGAATATAGCGGACCGCTCTGTCGGCCTCCCAACGAGTTCCCCGGCGCGCACCCCCCGGCGGGGGTGCCGCGACCCGTTGCATGCAATGCATGCAGCGCACTACGCTGCCCGCGTGCAGACCGAGAGCACCCGCCGCAGCCTGCGGGCCCTGATCCTCGACGGCCGCTACCCGCCGGGGGCGCGGCTGGGCGAGGTGGAGGTCGCGGAGACCCTCGGGGTGAGCCGCACGCCGGTGCGGGAGGCGTTCCGCGCGTTGACGGCGGACGGCCTGCTGGCCGCCGCCGGGCGCGGCGTCCGGGTGGTGGAGCTGTCGCCGGAGGAGCTGGCGCACGTCTACCGGGTCCGGGCCGCGCTGGAGGCGCTGACCGCCGAGCTGGCCGCCGAGCGGCAGCGGGCGGGGCGGCTGGCCCCGGCCGAGCTGGCCGACCTGGCGGCGCTCGCCGACCGCACCCACCGAGCCACCGCGGAGCGGGAGTTGACGGAGGCGGTGCGGCTGAACCGGCAGTTCCACCGGCGGATCGCGGAGCTGGCCGGCAATCCGGTCGCCCTGCACTCGCTGGAGCGGCTGTGGGACCAGATCCAGGTCTCCACCCGCCGCTCCCTGCACGCGCCCGACCGCACCGCCCTGGTGGACGACCAGCACCGCGAGCTGCTGGCCGCCGTCACCGCCGGGGATCCGGCCGCCGCCGGGGCGGCCGCCCGGCGGCACGTCCTGGACACCAGCGCCGCCGCCCGGCCGCCCGAGAAGGAGTGATCCGATGGCCCTGTCCCACCACTACGCGGTCCGTGTCGACTGGACCGGCAACCTCGGCACCGGAACCGACACCTACCGCTCGTACTCCCGCGACCACGACATCTCCTCGGAGGGGGTGCCGACGCTGCTGGGCAGCGCCGACCCGACCTTCCGCGGCGACCGGTCGCGGTGGAACCCGGAGCAGTTCCTGCTCGCCGCGCTCGCCCAGTGCCACATGCTGTCGTACCTGTCGCACTGCGCGCGCAGCGGCGTGGTGGTGCTGTCCTACACGGACGGGGCCACGGCGACCATGGAGACCTCGGGCGGCGGCGGCCGGTTCACCGAGGCGCTGCTCCGGCCCCGGGTGGTGATCGCCGAGGAGTCGATGCTGGAGAAGGCGGTCGCGCTGCACGGCCCGGCGGGCCAGGACTGCTTCATCGCGTCCTCGGTGAACTTCCCGGTGCGCCACGAGCCGGTCGTGACGGTGCGGACCGCCTGACGGGTCGCCCTTTCCGACGCGCTGTCGGCTGTCGTCCTGTCGGGTGCGGCCGGCTCCAGGGGAAGCCCTGGAGCCGGGTACCGGGAGAGGACGGTGGCCCGCGGGATCGATCCGGGCGCGGTGGCGGCGAAGACTCGCGGTCATGCGCATCACACGACGGGGCACCGCCCTCGCCGCCGCCACCGTCCCGCTCGGCCGGGTGGGGCCGGTGCGCGGCCCGGCCACCGCCCGTCCGTCCGCCGGCCGCCCGGTCGGTGACGGCGCGTCGGGCCGCGCCCGGTCAGCCCAGGTCGCGGCGGCGCAGCCCGGCGAGGCCCGCCAGGGCGGCGAGGGCGGCCAGGGCGGTGATGCTCAGCAGCGGTGCGGCGGTGAGCGTCCCGCCCGGCAGGTGCGGCAGGTGCGTGAAGGGCGACAGGTCGAGCACCCACTGCGGCAGTTGCAGGATCGGGCCGAGCCAGGCGACCAGCACGAACACGCCGAAGCCGACCCAGCCGGCCGCCGTCCAGCGCGGCAGCAGCCCGTACACGGCGAGCGCCACGGCGGCGGTCAGCCACACGGCGGGCAGTTGCACCAGTGTCGCGCCGAGCATCCGGCCGACCGCCTCGCCGGTGCCGGTGCCGAGCGCAGCGCCCTGGGTGAGGCCGGCGGTGGCGCCGGCGGCGGCCAGCAGCACGGCGGTGCCGAGCAGCGGGAACAGCAGGTGGCCGGCCGCCCAGCGCAGCCGGGAGACGGCGCCGGCGAGCACGGGTTCGGCCCGGCCGCCGGCCTCCTCGGCGCGCAGCCGCAGCACCGACTGCACGGCGTAGACGGCGGCGGTCATCCCGAACACCCCGGCGATGCTGGACAGGTACGCGTTCAGCACGCCCTGCTGTCCGCCGAGGCGGGCCATCAGGTCGGCCATCTGCCGGTTGTCGCCGACCAGGTCGACCACGCCCTTGGCGACGCCACCGAAGACCGCGCCGCCGACCGCGAAGGCCAGCGCCCAGCCGAGCAGTGCGCCGCGCTGCAGGCGGGCGGCCAGTGCGGCGGCGCTCGCCAGGCTCGGTGCGGCGCCGGCGGGGCCGGGGCGCTGGGCGAGCATGCCGGCGCCCAGGTCGCGGTGCTCGACCAGGGTGCGGGCGAGCAGGGCGAGCAGCGCCGCCCCGCCCAGCGGCAGGGCCAGCACCCACCAGCGGTCGCCGGCGAACGGGCGGACCTGTTCGCTCCAGCCGATCGGCGACAGCCAGCTCACCCAGCCGGTGCCGCTGCCGGAGTCGCCGACGGCGCGCAGCACGAAGGCGACGCCGATCGCGGCCCCGGCCAGGCCGTTGGCGGCCCGGCCGGTCTCGGCTACCTGCGCGGTGACGGCGGCGAGCGCGGCGAAGAACACTCCGGTGGTGCCGAGGGCGAGGCCGAACGCCAGCGCCCCTGCGGCGGACTGACCGGCCGCCAGCAGGGCGGCCGTCACCAGGGCGGCCAGGGCGGCGTCGGCGGTGAGGGCGGTGGCCAGCGCGGCGGTCAGCGGGGCCCGGCGGCCCACCGCGCCGGCGCCGATCAGTTCGAGCCGGCCGTCCTCCTCCTCGGCGCGGGTGTGCCGCACCACCAGCAGGGTGGACATCAGCGCGGCCAGCACCGTCCCGAACACGCCCATCCGCCACGCGGTCAGCCCGCCGATGGTGGAGCCGTCGAAGATCGGGCCGTACAGCGCGCGCAGCGAGCCGTTGCCGTCGATGCCGGCCGCGAAGGTCAGCCGGGAGGCCTCGTCGCCGTACAGCTTGCGGAAGGAGAAGGCGGTGGAGGCGACCATGCCGGTGCCGACGTACACCCACACCGGCAGGGCGATGCGGTCGCGGCGCAGGGCGAGGCGGTAGAGCGTGCCGGTGCCGGTGAGTGCGTAGCCGCTCATCGCGCGGCCGCCTCTGACGCGGTGCCGGTGTCGGCGGCGCTCTCGTAGTGGCGGAGGAAGAGCTCCTCCAGCGTCGGGGGGCGGCTGATGAGGCTGCGGACGCCGACGGCGGTGAGTTCGGCGAGCAGCGTGTCGAGGTTCTCGGTGTCGACCTGGCAGCGCAGCCGGTGGCCGTCGACGGTCAGGTCGTGGGCGTAGGCGGGGCGGGGCGGCGGCCCGGCGAGTTCGGCGTCGACGGAGGTGCGGGTGAGGTGGCGCAGTTCGGCGAGGGTTCCGGTCTCGACGGTGCGTCCGGCGCGGATGATCGACACCCGGTCGCAGAGCGCCTCCACCTCGGACAGGATGTGGCTGGACAGCAGCACGGTGGCGCCCCGGTCGCGGGCCTCGGCGACGCACTCGCGGAACACCTCCTCCATCAGCGGGTCCAGTCCGGAGGTCGGCTCGTCCAGGATCAGCAGGTCCGCATCGCCGGCGAACGCCGCGACGAGGGCGACCTTCTGACGGTTGCCCTTGGAGTAGGAGCGGCCCTTCTTGGTGGGGTCCAGTTCGAAGCGCTCCAGCAGTGCGGCCCGGCGGGCGGGGTCGAGTCCGCCGCGCAGCCGCCCGAGCAGATCGATCGCCTCCCCGCCGGAGAGGTTGCGCCACAGCGTCACGTCGCCGGGCACGTAGGCGAGTCGGCGGTGGAGCGGCACCGCGTCGCGCCACGGGTCGCCGCCGAGCAGGGTGGCGGTGCCGGAGTCGGCGCGCAGCAGGCCGAGCAGGACGCGGATGGTGGTGGACTTGCCGGACCCGTTGGGGCCCAGGAATCCGTGTACCTCGCCCTGCTCGACCGTGAGGTCCAGTCCGTCCAGGGCGCGGGTGCGGCCGAAGGTCTTCACCAGGCCGGACACCGAGATGGCGGTCGTCATGGACTCGACGCTACTCTTGTTTCACAACTTCGTGAAGCTACCAAAGGTCCCGGATCTTCGGACGGCCGGCGAAAGTGTGTGAAGGTGGGCCGGACGCCCCACCGGGCGGGCGTCGGAAGGTTCGGGGTGGTGCGGGTGAGCGAGGTGGACGGCGTGGAGGCGCAGCGGGATCCGGCGAAGGTGTCGGAGTTCGTGGAGCGGTTCGCCACGGTGCTGGAGGACGGCGGCTTCCCGCGGATGCCGGCCCGGGTGTTCACCGCGCTGCTGACCGCCGACTCGGGGCGGCTGACCTCCGCCGAACTGGCCGAGCTGCTGCAGATCTCCCCCGCCGCGGTCTCCGGCGCGGTCCGCTACCTGACCCACGTGGACCTGGTCAGCCGCGAGCGCGAGCCCGGCACCCGCCGCGACCGCTACCGCATCCACGACCACGTCTGGTACGAGGCCACCGCCAACCGGGACCGCACGCTCTCCCGCTTCGAGTCCGGCCTCGCCGAAGGCATCGAGGCCCTCGGCGCGGACACCCCGGCGGGGCAGCGCCTCACCGAGTCCCAGGAGTTCTTCGCCTTCCTGCGGGTCGAGCTCCAGCAGATGATGCAGCGCTGGCGCGAGAGCCGCGCCTGACGTCCCGTCGACCCGCCGGCCGGCGGCGGGCCGCGCCCGAGCGGCGGACGGGCGGTCAGCCGAGGTACGCCGGGGCGACGGCGGAGCGGACCAGTACGGCGGGGGCGCCGGTGCCGTCGGCGGGGACGGTCCACAGGTCGGAGCCGTAGTCGCCGGGCAGCGAGTACAGCAGCGTGTGCGCGTCGGACCACAGCGCCTGGTCGTCGATGTTGCGCTGCTCGGCCGTCGCGGTCTCCGTCATGGTGGCCAGGTCGAGCACGTACAGCCGCCAGGGCGCGGCCGGGTCGGCGCCGGCCACCCGCTTCTTGTAGGCGACGCGGGTGCCGTCCGGGGAGAGCGACGGGCATTCGACGTTCTGGTGCAGCGTGGTCAGGGTCCGCGCTGCGAGGTCGCCCTGCACCAGGTAGGTCTGGCCGCCGGTGGCGACCGTCGCGTAGAACCGGTTGTCGTCGGCGAAGGTGACGCCCCAGACGTTGACGTCGGACGCCTTCACCGGGCGGCCGTCCCGCAGCACCTCGAAGGTCTCCAGGTTGTCGTAGAACCGCCAGGTGCGGGTGTCGACGATCGCGGTACGGGTGGAGAAGTCGGTGCCCGCGTAGGAGTCGCCGCTGACGAACACCGTCCAGCCGACCAGGTGGCCGGACGGCGAGACCCGGGCCCGGGTCGGGATGCCGGGGGCGGGGAAGCGCTTGACCTCGTGCAGCGAGGAGTCCAGCACGGACGCGTGGTAGGTGTCGTCCAGCGCGCCGCGCTCCGCCTGCAGGCAGATGCCGGTGCCGGCGGCGGCGTGGAAGCGCAGGCACTTGACGCCGGACGCGGTGCGCGGCCCGTCGGGCCGGTCGGCGGGCACGGCGGCGACCTCGTCCCGGTGCGGGCCCCAGGCGAGGTTGCGCAGCAGCAGTTGACGCCCCGTCGGGTCGAGCGTCACCGCCCCCTCACGGACCGGCGGCCCGCCGGCCTGCTCCTGGTCGCGGCGGTCCGACCGGTCCGCGGCGTACCGCACGGCGGCCGTCCCGACCCCGGCCAGCACCAGCACCGCGACGGCCAGCACCAGCAGCTTGCGCCCCACCGGGGCGCGTCCGTCCGGGGGTTCGGGGGTTGCGGAGTCCGGGTCGACGGCAGCGGGAGCAGTCATGGGAGGCGCCCTCCGGGCGGGTTGGGAGGAGAACGGACGGGAGCGGCACGGCCGACCCGGGGCACGGGTGTCAGTCGGTGGCGGTGGCCGGCTCGCGCAGCAGTCGGGTGGCCGCGCAGGCGGCGACGGCGAGGGCGGCGGCCGCCGCGGTGAGGGCGGGGCGCGGGCCCCAGAGGGACCAGGCCGCGCCGAAGGCCAGGGAGCAGGCGAACCGGGCGAGCGCCTGGCCGGTGCCCACCAGGGCCTGGCCGGCGCCCTGTTGGGCGTCGGGGACGGTCGCGGCGGTGGCGGCGGCCAGCACCCCGTCGGTCGCGGCGTAGAAGGCGCCGTGCAGCAGCAGGACGAGGGCGGCGGCGCCGGCCCCGTGCAGCGGGGACAGGACGACGCCGTAGGCGCAGAGCAGCACGGCGTGGCCGGCCAGGAAGAGGGTGCGGCGGCCGACCCGGTCGGCGATCACGCCGAGCGGGACGGCGAGGGTCAGGAAGACGGCGGCGGTGCCGAGCGGCAGCAGCGGGAACAGCTGGGCGGGCAGGCCGAGTTCGCGTTGCAGCAGCAGGTAGAGGAAGGAGTCGCTGACAGTGGTGAGGCCGAGCAGCACGGCGGCCAGGGCGAGGCGGCGCAGCGCGGGCCGGCCCAGCAGGGCGAGCGCGTCCCGCAGGGTGGGCCGCGGCCCCGACGGGGCGCCGAGCGGGGCGGCGGGGGCGGTGGTCCGGGCGGGGACGAACAGCACCAGCAGCAGCACGCCGAGCACGGCGACGCAGCCGGAGACGGTGAACACCGCGCCGTAGCCGGCGCGTTCGGCGCGGTCGTCGGCGATCCGCAGCACCGCGAAGGCGAGCAGCGGGCCGAGCAGCGCGCCGGTGGTGTCCATGGCGCGGTGCACCCCGAACGCGCGGCCGCGGTGCTCGGGTGCGGTGGCCAGCGAGATCATCGCGTCCCGGGGCGCGGTGCGCAGCCCCTTGCCGGTGCGGTCAACGGCGAGGACGGCGCCGATCAGCGGGACGGTGTGGACGAGCAGCAGCAGCGGCTTGCACAGCGCGGACAGGCCGTAGCCGATCCCGGCGACGAGCTTGTGCCCGCGGCCGCCGCGGTCGGCGAGGTGGCCGCCGAGCAGTCGGACCAGCGCGCCGACGCCGTTGTTGATGCCGTCGAGCAGGCCGAAGCCGAGCGGGGACAGGCCCAGCGCGGCGACCACGTACAGGGGCAGGACCGCGCCGACCATCTCGGAGGAGACGTCGGTGACCAGGCTGACCGCGCCGAGTGCGAGCACGGTGCCGGGGACGGCGGCGCGCCGCCCCGGGCGGGTGCCCGGGGCGGCGGCCGCGGCGCGGTCACTCTTGGTGGAGCGGGCGTCCGCGAGGTACATCCGGCGTCAGTTCCAGATGCCGGTGATGTCGCTCGCGGACGCGGCGTTGCCGGCGTGGGTGCTCAGGCCGGCCAGGTCCTCCAGGGTGCGGAGCACGTTGTAGTGGTTGTAGGTGGTGGCGGTGCTGGAGCCGGGGATGACGTGCTGGCCGTAGACCAGGGTGGGGATGCGGTTGCCGGAGAGGCTGTTGTCCTCGTCGAAGGTGACGATCAGCAGGCTGTTGTGGGTCTGTGCCCAGGTGGCGTACGCGCCGAGGTTGCTCTTGATCCAGGTGTCGCCGGTGGAGACCGAGCAGTCGTGCATGTCGCTGCACAGGTTCGGCACCACGAAGGAGACCTTCGGCAGCGTCGTGTAGTCGGTGGGGAACTGGGCGAAGGTGTAGGCGGTGTTGGTCGGCACGTTGGAGAAACCGAACCACGGGTTGTGCTTCTGCGCGTACTTGCCGCTGGAGCAGGTGGTGGAGCCCTGGCTGGGCAGGCTCTCGTTGTACGAGCCCCAGCTCTGGCCGGCGGCGATCAGCTCGGACGCCAGGTTGGGGGCGGTCATCGAGCCGACCTTGACACAGCTGTCGTCGGTGCGGCCCTGGTTGGAGCCGGAGAACAGCATGTAGTAGTTCGGCTCGGAGGGGTGGGTCAGGCCGTAGGACTGGGTGAGGTTCGCGCCGCCCGCCTTCAGGGTGTTGTTCAGGTAGGGGGCGCTGGAGCTGCCGATCACCTGGCTGTAGGCGTGGTTCTCCATCACCACCACGACGACGTGGTCGGGCGCGGGCAGCGCGGCGGCCTGCGCGGTGGAGCCGGTGGCGGCCCACAGCCCGAGCGAGGCGGCGGCGAGCGCGACGGTGCTTCCGATCGCGGTGAGGCGGCGCTTGGTGCGGCGGCTGAGCGGTGCAGCGGTCATGGCAGGTCCTCCGGGGCAGGGAACGTGCGGGACAGGGCTGTTGGAGCGCCGGAAACCCTAGGCGCGGAGGGGTTGCCTCCGGGACTTTTGACAGGTGAAGAACAAGCAAAGCTTGGCTGTGCAACTCGGTCCGGACGGCGCTTTCCGGCCAGCCGAGCGGTGCGTCTCACACCTGTCCCGATTGACCCGGCTCGGACGGACATGGTGGGATCTTGCGCGGCCCGGCGCGCACGACCGGCGCGCTGGACGAGGAACGGGAGGGCCGGGCGTGACAGCCGAGGCACCCGGCCCCGCGGGCCGACCTGACGGGCCGTCGGCCGCCCTCCGGGTGGTGCTCGGCCTCGGTCTGCGGCGCGGCGCCGACGCCGCCGAACTGCTCCGGACCGCCGACGCGGCGCTCGCCGCCCACGGCCTCGACCGCTCCGCCGTCGCCCTGGTCGCCACCCTCGACAGCAAGCTCGCCGAGCCCGGACTGCGCGCCGCCGCAGGCGAGTTGGGGGTCTCGGCGGTCGGCCACCCGGCCGCCGTGCTGGCCGGCGTCCCGGTCGCCGGATCCGCCCGGGTGGCGGCCGCGGTCGGCACCCCGAGCGTCGCGGAGGCCGCCGCGCTGGCCTCGGCCGGACCGGGCGGCCGCCTGCTGGCGCCGCGCACCGCCTCGGCGACGGCCACCGCGGCCCTCGCCGCCCTGCCCGAGGAGGCCACCAGGTGAACGCCGAGCCCGATCTGCGCCATCACGGCGACGCCGAAGTCCGCTCCGCCGGGCTGGTCGACCTGGCCGTGAACGTCCGCACCGGCACCCCGCCGCCGTGGCTGCGCGACCGCCTGGCCGCCGCACTGGACACCCTGGCCGCCTATCCGGACGGCACCGCGGCCCGCGCGGCCGTGGCCGCCCGGCACGGCCGGCCGGTCGCCGAGGTGCTGCTGACGGCCGGCGCGGCCGAGGCGTTCGTGCTGCTCGCCCGGGTGCTGCGGCCGCGCCGCGCGGTGGTGGTGCACCCGCAGTTCACCGAGCCGGAGGCGGCGCTGCGGGACGCCGGGCACGCCGTCCACCGGGTCCTCCTCACGCCGGAGCAGGGCTTCCGCCTGCTGCCCGGGGCCGTTCCCGAGGACGCCGACCTGGTGGTGGTCGGCAACCCCACCAACCCCACCTCCATCCTGCACCCGGCCGCGACGCTGGCCGAACTGGCCCGCCCCGGGCGGACCCTGGTGGTCGACGAGGCGTTCATGGACACCGACCCCGGCGAGACCGAGTCCCTCGCCGGGGCCCGCGACCTGCCCGGCCGGGTGGTGGTGCTGCGCAGCCTCACCAAGACATGGGGCCTGGCCGGCCTGCGGGTCGGCTACCTGCTGGCCCCCGCCGCCCTGGTCGCCGACCTCGCCGCCGCGCAGCCGCTGTGGCCGGTCTCCACCCCCGCGCTGGCCGCCGCCGAACTCTGCTCCGCGCCCGCCGCGCTCGCCGAGGCCGACGCCGCAGCCCGCGCCACCGCGGTCGACCGCGAGCACCTGCTGAAGGGCCTGGCGCAGCTTCCGGCGGTGCGGGTGCACGGCGACCCCGCCGCGTCCTTCGTGCTGATCGAACTGCCGGGCGCCGCCGCCGTCCGCGAACGCCTGCGCACCGCCGGGTTCGCCGTCCGCCGCGGCGACACCTTCCCCGGCCTCGGCCCGGACTGGCTGCGGCTGGCCGTCCGCGACCGGGACACCACCGACCGGTTCCTCGCCGCCCTGGCGGACGCGATCGCCTGACGCCGGATCGGTGCGGCCGCGATCGGCCGACGCCGGGTCAGTGCAGCTCCGCCCGGTCGCCGGTCTCCACGGTGCCCGGGGCGAGCACCTGCGCGTACACGCCGAGGCAGGGCAGCGGGCTCATGCCGGGGAGCGGTTCGACCCGGTTCAGCCGGGCCGGGCGGCGCAGCGCCTCCGGGTCGGCGGGCAGCGGACCGTGCGCCAGGGTCGGGACGGCGCAGCGGGGGCTGGCGGCGATCAGGCGCAGCCGCAGCTCCGGGCCGACGGTCAACTCGCGGCCGACCCAGGCGTTCTCCTCGAACGGCTCGGCGTCGACGTCCAGGACCAGGTTGGGCCGGTAGCGGGCGGCGGGGACGCCGGCCAGGGTGGCGGTGGTGACCAGGTGCAGCGGGGCGAAGTCGAAGAAGCTGCCGGGGGCGGCGGCCTTGCCGAAGTCCTGGACGGTGTACTCCACGTCGGCGTCGATGCCGTCGGCCAGGACCTGCTCGGGCACCGAGCGCAGCAGCGTGGAGCCCGGCGGCCGTTCGGTGATCAGCCGGACGGGGCGGCCCAGCAGGGCGCCGAGCGCGTCCTCGTCGAGTTCGGCGCCGTCCGGGCCGGTGATCCGCACCCCGGCGTCCTTCGTCTCGGCGCGCAGCGTCAGCAACTGCCGCCAGGTGCGCGGCTGTTTGGCGCTGGCGATCCGCCCGGTGGTGAGGTCCAGCAGGGCGCGGCGGCGGTCGCCCTCGACGCCGTGCTCGTCGATCCGGGCCCGGGCGGCCTCTTCGCCGAGCATGGACTTCACGGGGTGGCGGTGCAGTGCGGCGACTCTCAACGGGTGATCTCCTCGGCCCAGTCGGTGAGTTGTGCGAAGTCCTCGGGCCGCAGCCCGTACCGGTGGTCGACCGTCAGGGTGAGGGCCGGGCCGGGGTGGTGGGCGGCGATCCACGCGGTGTCCTGCGGCTCGATCTCGTCGTCCACCCAGGCGAAGGGGCGTCCGGCGGCCCAGGCCACCAGGTGGCGGGTCTTCCAGTGCAGCCCGTCCGGGTCGGCGTGGTGCATCGACGGCCAGTCCAGGTACGGCAGTCGGGGCAGGCCGAGGAGCGGCGCCAGGTGCTCGTTCGCCTCGTCGCGCCAGGTGGTGGCCCACACCAGCCGGTACGGCAGGGCGAGCAGCGCGGGCCCGTGCCCGGGGTGCAGCCAGACCCGCAGCGGCTTCGGGTGGCGCACGCCCGTCTCCCGCTGGCGCTGCCGCCAGGTCCGCGACTCGACCCGGTGCGTCAGGTAGCCCTCGGGCCGCCGGTACGGGGGGCCGACGTACGGCGCGAGCGGCCCGTCGACGTCCAGCATCAGCAGCGGACGGTCCGTCATGCGCGCTCCTCCCCGAGCAGGTACCGGATTCTCCCCCGCGCCCGGGCGGCCCGGCCACCGGATTCCGCTCAGGACGGCTGCGCGGCCTGCCAGCGGCGGGCGGCGGCGATCCGGCGGCCCGCGCTGGGGTGGGTCGCGAGCAGGAGTTCCACCGCCCGGGGCGGGTTCGGGTCGGACACGTTGGCGACCGCGAGGCGGCGCTGCATGGCGATGAACTGCTCGGCATCACCGGTGAGTTCGAGGGCGTGGCGGTCGGCGCGGGCCTCGATCCGGCGGCTCACCGCGCACTGGGCGGGAACGCTCGCCGCGCCGAGCAGGGCGGCGAGGGCGGCGAGCAGCGGGAGGGAGCGCGGGTCCTGCGGGTGGGCGGCGCCGGCGGCGTCCAGCAGGGGCTGCCAGGCGAGCAGCGCGGCCAGCACCGGCACCACGACGGCCGCGCCGAGCGCGCCCAGGGCGGTGCCGGTGGCGACGTCGCGGTGCTTGACGTGGCCGAGCTCGTGCGCGGCGACGAGTTCGACCTCGCGCGGGTCGGCGGTGGCCAGCAGGGTGTCGTGGACCACGATCCGCCGGGTCGGGCCGAAGCCGGACACGTACGCGTTCAGCGCGGTGGTGCGGCGGGACGCGTCGGCGACCAGCACGTCCCGCACCGCGATGCCGTCCCGGCGCGCCAACTCCAGCAGGGCGGTGCGCAGTTCGCCGTGCGGCATCGGGCTGAACCGGTTGAACAGCGGCTCGAACACCAGCGGGTGGAGGAACGACATCGCCACCGTCAGCAGCGCCGCGGCGAGCGCGCCCGGCACCCACCAGTGGCCCGGCGAGCGGCCGATCAGCGCGTACAGGCCGAGCGCGAGCGGCAGGAACAGCGCGAGCGTCACCGCCGTCCCGCGCGCCGCGTCCACCGCCCAGCCCGCCCAGCCCTGGGTGACCAGGCCGAACCCGGCCCGGGCCGTGCGGACCTTCGCCGAGAACGGCAGCGTCACCGCCCGCCCGAGCAGCACCAGCGCCGCGCTGCCGGCCAGCACCTCGGCCGCCCAATCGCCGCCGAACCAGCCGCCGACCGCCGTCACCAGGTCCGCCCCGGCCGCCGTGAAACCCAGCACCGCCGTCAGTGCGAGCGAGGCGAGCTGCCCGCCCAGCGCCCACGGCAGCTGGGCCCGGCGCAGCGCCCGCCCGCGGGCCGCCTCCTGCGGGGTGAAGTCGCCGGACGCCTCGGGGGACGGAGTGTCAGCCATCCCCTCAGCGTAGTGACCCGCCGCCCGGCCGGACCCCGGCGCGCGGCACCCGCCGCCGGCGCCAGCCCGCGCCCGGCGGTCTCCGCGCCGTCACGCCGCCGCGCGCAGGGCCGCCGTGAACCAGTCGAAGACCGGTTGCAGGGACGGCGGCGCCGGCCAGCCGTTGATCCGGGAGAGCAGGCTCCAGTAGCGCTCCGCCCGGGGGTCGCCCGCCACCTCCAGTCTGGTCAGCAGCCAGGCCCGCAGCGCGTCGTCGTCCGGGCGGCCGAACACCTGCGCGTAACGGGCCGTCAGGTCGGCCACCAGGTGGGCGGCCCGGGCCGAGTCCGGGGCGAGGCCGGCTGCGAGGGCGCCGCCGACGGCCGCCCGGACCTGCTCGGTCAGTTCGTGGTGCAGGCCCGTGGTGTCGCCGGCGGCGCATTCCGCGGCCTGGTAGGCGGCCATCCGCCGCAGCGAGGCGCGGAACTCCTCGTCCCGGGTCAGGTCGGCGAGTTCCGCCCAGGCCGCCACCTGCTCGGCGGTGGGCTCCTCGGGCAGTTCCGGCACGGCGGTGCGGAGCAGCTCCACCAGTTCCGGGTTGGCGTCGGCCGCGCCGAACGTGTCGTCGACGAACTCCTCGATCAGCCGGCGGCGTTCCTCGTCGGTCTGCCGTGCCAGTCGGTGCATGAGTGCGATCCCCTCTCCTTCGGTTCCCTGCTCGGCGACCGCGCGGAGCACGGCGCGGCGCAGCCGCAGCGCCCGGACCTGCACGTCCAGGGCGTCCGCGTGGGCGCGTGCCACCTCGGCGACGGTGGCCTCCCGGTCCAGCACCCGGCGGACGGTGGCCAGGTCGAGCCCCAGGTCGCGCAGGGTGCGCACCAGTTCCAGCCGTGCCACGGCCGCCGTCCCGTACCGCCGGTACCCGGCGGCCGTGCGGTCGGTGGACGGCACCAGGCCGGTGTCCGCGTAGAACCGGATGGTCTTCACCGTCAGCCCGGTCCGTCGCGCCAGGGCGCCGATCGTCACCAGCTCTTCGCCGTCCATGCCCCCACTGTGCGGTCTCCCCCCACGGGAGACTCAAGCCGCACAACCCTTCGGGCGCGGTCGGCCGCCCGGCCTACGATGACCGGATGGTGGGCGAAGAGAGTTTGCGGACAGCACTGGAGTTCCGTCGCGGGTTCGCCCGGGGGCAGGCCGACGAGGTGGTGGAACTGCCGGGCGGGTTCGCGGTGTTGAGCGACCGGTACGGGTACTCGCACGAGCACAACCAGCTGGTGCTGGACGCCCCGCCGAGCGGGGTGGACGTGGCGGCGCTGGCGGACGAGGTGCTGGGGCACCTGCCGCACCGGCGGATCGCGGTGTTCGACGACGCGGCGGCGCAGGCGCTGGCGCCGGTCCTGGTCGCCGCCGGGTACCGGCAGGAGCTGGAGCTGGTGATGGCCCACCGGGGTCCGCTGCCGTCCGCCGCCGGCCGTGCGGAGCAGGTCGAACTGGCCGAGCTGGCCCCGGCGTTGGAGCGCCAGTGGCGCAGCTGGCTGCCGTGGGCGTCGGACGAGTCGATCGGTCAGCTGGTGGAGCGGCGCAACGCCCGGCGGGCCGGTGCGGAGCGGGTGCTGATCCTCGCCGCGCGCGACGAGGACGGCGAGTTCGGCTCCTGGGCGGACCTGTACCAGGACGCGGCGGGCACCGCGCAGATCGAGGACGTGGCCACGGCGGACGACCGGCAGCGCCGCGGCCTGGCCGGCCGGGTGATGGCCACGGCCCTGCGGCTGGCCGCCGAACGGGCCCCGGACGGCCTGCGGTTCCTGGTCGCGGACGCCGAGGACTGGCCGCAGCAGTGGTACGCCCGCTGCGGCTTCGTCACGGTCGGCCGCACCCACGGCTTCGTCCGGACGTGACCGGGCGCACGGCGGCGCCCGCCGGTCCCCTCTGCGGGGTCCGGCGGGCGCCGTCGTGTCGCGTGCGGCGGATCAGACCTGGCCGGCCTTCTCCAGGGCCTCGCAGCAGGTGTTGATCAGCAGGCGGGTGACCACGTACGGGTCGACGTTCGCGTTCGGGCGGCGGTCCTCGATGTAGCCCTTCTGGTCCACCTCGACCTGCCACGGGATGCGGACCGAGGCGCCGCGGTTGGAGACGCCGTAGGAGTACACGTTCCACGGGGCAGTCTCGTGCTTGCCGGTCAGGCGGGACTGGATGTCGTCACCGTACTGGTTGACGTGCTCCAGCACCTTCTCCTGGGAGGCGCCGAGCGACTCGCAGGCGGTGATGATCGCGTCGTAGCCCTCGCGCATCGCCTTGGTGGAGAAGTTGGTGTGGGCGCCCGCGCCGTTCCAGTCGCCCCGGGCCGGCTTGGCGTCCAGGGTGGCGTCGATGCCGAACTCCTCGGCGGTGCGGTAGAGCAGGTAGCGGGCGATCCACAGGTCGTCCGAGACGGTCAGCGCGTCGACCGGGCCGATCTGGAACTCCCACTGGCCGGGCATGACCTCGGCGTTGATGCCGCAGATCGCCAGGCCGGCGTCGAGGCAGCGGTCGAGGTGCAGCTCGACGATCTCGCGGCCGAAGACCTCCTCGGCGCCGACACCGCAGTAGTAGCCGCCCTGCGGGGCCGGGTAGCCGCCCTCCGGGAAGCCGAGCGGGCGGGAGCCCTTGAAGAAGGTGTACTCCTGCTCGATGCCGAAGATCGACTCCTGGGAGGCGTACTTCTCGGCGACCTCGCGCAGCAGGGCGCGGGTGTTGGACTCGTGGGCGGTGCCGTTGGTCTCCAGCACCTCGCACAGCACCAGGATGTTGTCACCGCCGCGGATCGGGTCCTTGACGACCTTCACCGGGTCGAGCACGCGGTCCGAGGCGTGGCCCTCGGCCTGGTTGGTCGAGGAACCGTCGAAGCCCCAGGTGGGGATCTTGTCCGCGTTCGGCAGCACCCGAGTCTTGGAACGCAGCTTCGCGGTCGGCTTGGTGCCGTCGATCCAGATGTACTCGGCCTTGATTGCCATCGCGGTGAACCTCACTGCTCGGGTGGTGGGTGCCTGCGTAGCGTTGCAAGCCGCCGTTTCCCGGTTGTTCCTCCGATGTAACGCCCATGTGAACCAACGGTCCGCAGCGGCGCGCTCACCCTCCGGGAGTTTCCGGGGCGTTGCGCGGGCGCGCCGCTGCCGACCTCGGGCCGCCGCTCAGCGGTGCCGGGCGTGCGCGGCGCGCCGGCGGCGGGTCATCCACACCGCGGCGCCGCCGGCCAGCAGCAGGGTGAAGCCGCCGGCGGCCAGCGCGGTGGTGCCGGAGGTACCGGTGTACGCCAGTTCCTCGCCGGCCTCCTTCGGCGCCGTCCGGTTCTGGCCGGTCGCCGACGCGGTCGCGACCGGGCCGGACGGGGCCGGCGAGGTGGCGGCGGCCGGGACGACGGCCGGCACCGGCTTCTCGCAGGACACCGACGCGACCGTCACCTTGCCGTTCACCTTGGCGACGTTCAGGTTCAGCGGGTTCACCGCCACCTGCACCTCCAGCGCGGAGGCGGCGGCGGTGCTGCTGGTGACGGTCTTCTTCGAGAACTCGACGTCGACCGAGCCGATCGCCGGAACGTCCACGTGGGTGGGCGAGTTGAGGCCGACCGTCACCGACTGCCCGAGCACCGTGAGCTTCGCCGGCGCGGTCACCTTGGCGGTCGGCTGCCCGTTCGCCGGGCAGCTCACCTCGGCGCTCATCGCCTCCAGGCCGAGCAGCGTGGTCAGCGGCAGGCCGGGCGCGTGCACGGCCGCGCCGACCAGCTGCACCGAGGCGCTCGCCTGCTTGTCGTCGACCTTCGTCACGGACTTGCCGACCTGCGCCTTCACCAGGTTCACCGGCCGCCCGCCGTCCACCCCGTCGACGGTCGCGGTGAGCACCGCGCCGTCCCGCTGGGCGGGCGACTCCACCTTGTTCAGCGACACCTCGACGGGCACCTTCACCGCGTTCAACAGCTCGACGTTCAGGGAGAGTTCGGCCGTCACCGCGGTCGCCTTCCCGGGTTTGGCCGGCGCACCCCCGTCGGCGGCGAACGCGGGCAGCGGCAGCGCGAGCACGGACCCGACCAACGCGGACACGCCGACGGTGCGCAGAACAGACATGACAGCAGACCCCCACACAGGAAGAACGGCAGAGCGCACCCACGCCCTCGCCCGGCACCACGCACGGGGAGGGGGTTCGCGCTCTCGAGTTCCGCCAGTCTTCTCGAACACTGCGTCACATCAGCAACACGGAGCGTCAGTTCACTCCTTCGGGTGAGGTTGACGATCCGGACTGACCGTTCCTGCCGATGAGCTGACGAATTCCCGACAGGAACCCGTCACCCCGTCCCGGTCGCCCGCAGGCCGCGGCCCCCGGGGCGCCGCCCGGCCTCCCGCCGTTACGGCAGGCGCCAGTCCACGGGCCGGCCGCCCTGACGGACCAGCAGGTCGTTGGCGCGGCTGAACGGACGGGAGCCGAAGAAGCCGCTGTTGGCGGAGTACGGGCTGGGGTGCGGGGACTCGATGCTGGGCACCTGGCCGAGCCAGGGCCGCAGCTCCCGGGCGTCCCGGCCCCAGAGGATCGCCACCAGCGGGCCGCCGCGGGCCGCGAGCGCCCTGATGGCCTGCTCGGTGACGGCCTCCCAGCCCTTGCCGCGGTGGCCGTTGGTCTTGCGGGCCTGCGTGGTCAGCGCCCGGTTGAGCAGCAGGACGCCCTGGTTCGCCCACGGCGTGAGGTCGCCGTTGGACGGCATCGGCAGGCCGAGGTCGCTGCTGTACTCCTGGTAGATGTTGACCAGGCTCGGCGGTATCGGCCGGACGTCCGCCCCGACCGAGAAGCTCAGCCCGACGGCGTGCCCCGGCGTCGGGTACGGGTCCTGACCGACGATCAGCACCCGGACGTCCGCGAACGGCTGCTGGAACGCCCGCAGCACCTGCGGCCCCGGCGGCAGGTAGGTGCGGCCGGCCGCGATTTCGGCGCGCAGGAAGTCGCCCATCACGGCGACCTGCCCGGCGACCGGCGCGAGCGCCTGGGCCCAGCCGGGTTCAACGATTTCGTGCAAGGGTCGAGCAGCCATGACGGAAGCCTATCGGCCGCACCGACAACGAGAGTTCAGCAGCCCGCCGCCCCCGGCCGCACCCACCGCGGCGCGCCGTCGTCGGGCGTCCGGGGGCTGCCGAAGTGGAACGGCACCCGGAGCGCCCGCGCCACGGCGACGCCGATCGCCTCCGCCGCCACCGCGACCTGCGGCCGCCCGCCGGCGCCCTCACCCGGCCCGAGGTGCCGGGCCGCGGTGCTCGCGTACACGGTCTCCAGCGGATGGTCCCGCGTCTCGCCGACCGCCAGCAGCACCACGAACCAGTCGTGGACGGTGTCACCGTCCCACACCGCTTCGACCGCCAGCACCCGCTCGCCCAGCGCCCCGGCCTTCCGGACCAGCGCCCGCGGATCCACCGGCCCGTCCTCGGCCGGCGGCCGCACCACCCCGACACGGGCCCCGACGATGTCGGTCCCGTCCGGGATGCTCACCCCGAGGGCGTCCCGCAGCAGCTTGAGCGCCCGGACGTGCCGGCCGCGACGCAGCTCCTCGTCCACCTGCGCCTGGACCTCGGCGGGCAGCGCCGCCCAGCGCCGAAGGGCCTGCCCGTCCGCGCTCACACCACCCAGCCGTTGAGGACGATGTGCCGCGGCGCGCCCAGCACCCGCAGGTCGGCGCGCGGGTCGGCGTCGTAGACCACCAGGTCGGCGGGGGCGCCCTCGGTGAGGCCCGGGCGGCCGAGCCACTCGCGGGCGGACCAGCTCGCGGCGGCCAGCGCCTCGCCGGCGCTGAGCCCGGCCCTGGTGAGTTCGATCGCCTCCTCGGCGACCAGGCCGTGGGCGAGCGAGCCGCCGGCGTCGGTGCCGACGTAGATCGGGATGCCCGCGTCGTGCGCGGCGGCGACCGTCGCGTAGCGGTTCTCGTGCAGGCGGCGCATGTGCGCGGACCACTGCGGGAACTTGGCCTCGCCGCCGTCGGCCAGTGCCGGGAAGGTGGCGATGTTGACCAGTGTCGGGACGATCGCCACGCCGCGCTCGACGAACGCCGGGATCAACTCCTCGGTGAGGCCGGTGGCGTGCTCGATGCAGTCGATGCCGGCGGCCAGCAGGTCGGGCAGCGACTCGGTGGCGAAGCAGTGCGCGGTGACTCTCGCGCCTTCGGCGTGCGCGGCGGCGATCGCCTCGGCGAGGGCGTCGCCGGGCCAGCACGCGGCGAGGTCGCCGACGCCGCGGTCGATCCAGTCGCCGACCAGCTTGACCCAGCCGTCGCCGCGCCGGGCCTCGGCGGCGACGTACGCGGCGAGGTCGCCGGGCTCGATCTCGTGGGCGTAGTTGCGGATGTAGCGCCGGGTCCGGGCGATGTGCCGGCCGGCCCGGATGATCTTCGGGAGGTCCTCGCGGTCGTCGATCCACCGGGTGTCGGCGGCGGAGCCGGCGTCGCGGATCAGCAGGGTGCCGGCGTCCCGGTCGGTGAGGGCCTGCTTCTCGCTGGTGGCCCGGTCGACGGCGCCGTGCGCGTCCAGGCCGACGTGGCAGTGGGCGTCCACCAGGCCGGGCATCGCCCAGCCGGTGAGGGTGGCGGCGGGCTCGGCGGCGGGCCGCTCGAAGGTCACCCGGCCGTCCACCGCCCAGAGTTCGTCCCGGACGTCCTCGGGGCCGACCAGCACGCGGCCCCTGATGTGCAGCACCCCACCGTCTGTCATGCCTGGCACTGTACTCGGCGCCCGTTCGGGCGGACCGGGCGATCTGCGGCAGACTGTTCGACGGCGACCCTCCGCGGTGGCCCCGGCGACATCCCTCCGCTGCCCGAAAGGCCTTCCCGCATGCTGCTCGACCTCCCGCCGATGACCGCCGCCCGGTTCGCCGCGATCGAGGACAAGGTGGCGGCGCTGCTGCACACCGAGGCCGACGTGATCGTCACCCAGGGCGAGGCGCTGCTGCCGCTGGAGGCGGCGATCAAGGGCGCGGCACACCCGGGTTCGACCGCGCTGAACGTCATCACCGGCCCGTACGGCCAGACCTTCGGCGGCTGGCTGCGCGACGCGGGCGCCGAAGTGGTGGACCTGTCCGCGCCGTTCGACGCCGCCGTCACCGCCGAGCAGGTCGCGGACGCGCTGCGCGCGAACCCGGCGATCGACTTCGTCTCGCTGGTGCACGCCGAGGCCGCCACAGGCAACACCAACCCGGTCGCCGAGATCGCAACGGTGGTGCGCGAGCACGGCGCGCTGCTGATGCTGGACGCCGTGGCCTCGGTGGCCGCCGAGCCGCTGCTGACCGACGCCTGGGGCATCGACCTGTGCGTGATCGGCGGCCAGAAGGCGATGGGCGGCCCGGCCGGCGTCTCGGCCGTCTCGGTCAGCGGGCGGGCCTGGGAGCGGATCGCGGCCAACCCGGCCGCGCCGCGCCGCTCCTACCTCTCGCTGCTCGACTGGAAGGCCCGCTGGACCGACGCCGGCCGCACCCAGCTGCCGCACGCCCCGGCCCAGTTGGAGATGCTCGCGCTGGAGGAGTGCCTGGACGCGATCGCCGCCGAGGGCCTGGACGCGGTGATCGCCCGGCACCGCGCCGCGGCCGCCGCGACCCGCGCGGGCGCGACCGCCCTGGGCACCGTCGCCCCGTTCGTCCGGCTCGCCGAGCACGCCGCCCCGGTCGCCACCACGCTGCGCACCGCCGAGGGCCTGGACGCGACCGCGCTCGTCGCCGAACTCCACCGCCACGCCCCCCAGTTGCCGGTCCAGGCCGGCGGCGGAGCACTCGCCTCCCGCATGCTCCGGCTCAACCACTACGGCCCCGCCGCCACCCCCGAAACGGTCGTCGCCGCCCTGGAAGCCCTCGCCCAGGCCACCGGCGTCTCCGCCGCCGCAGCGGTCACGGCGGCCACCGCGGCCTGGGAGCAGGCGATCTGACGCCAGGTCAGCAGCCGATCGCCGGCAGCTCCTCGCAGATCCCGTCCAGCGTCTCCTCGTCCACCGCGCACACCGCCGGCCAGGCGCCCTCCTGGAGCACCAGCAGGGCGTCCGGGCGGGCGAAGCAGCGGGTGTCCACGCCGCTCGCGTGGATGCGCGGCAGTTCGGTCCAGCCGGTCGGGTCGGCGGGGTCGACCTCGCCGCCGTCCACGTGGGCGCTGTCGTCGAGCAGGGGCTCCGCCAGGACGACGGCCAGGCACTCGGCGGAGAAGGTGGCGGTCCACGGGGTGGTCTCCAGTGGCACGGACGGCGCGACGTCCGGCCAGGCCACCGTCGGCGGGTCCGCCAGGCCCAGGGCGGGGAGCGGGATGCCCCAGTAGGCGCAGGACTGGTTCTCGACGCGGTGGACCGGGCAGTCCTGGGCGACGTACAGCCGCTCGGGCGGCAGCAGGGTGTCCTGGTTGCCGGTGAGGTCGGGACGGTTGCCGATCAGGCGGTACGCCTCGCGCAGGGCGGCGGGCAGTTTCAGGGCCAGCCTCGCCTCGGCAGCGTCGAGTTCGGCGTCGGTGCAGCCGCCGTCGGGCCGCAGCGGGTGCCCCGGAAGGCGGCGATGTCGGCGATCAGCCGCCACGCGGCGGTGCGGTCGGCGAGGGCGGCCGGCAGGTCCCGGACGAGGTCGAGCGTCATGGCCCGGAGGGCAGCTCGCCGCACCGACAGGGTTCGGCTGCCGGTGGCCGGGCGTTCACCGGCCGGGCAACCGGTGGACGCGAGCGGGTACTTGGCTGAGCGGACTCGCAAAGTTGTCTGTACAACTGGAGGCTGCTCCGATGTCCGTCCCCCACCCCTACTGGCTTCGCGACAACTGCCCGTGCACCGTGTGCCGCAACCCGCGCAGCGGGCAGAAGCGGTACCGGATCGACGAACTGCCGGACGCCCTGACCGCCACCGAGGCCGTCGAGGACGCGGCGGGCCTGAGCGTGCTGTGGTCCGACGGCCACCGCTCGTTCTACCCGACCGGCTGGGACGCACCCGACCAGGACGGCGACCACCGCACCGAACGCGGCAAACGCCTGTGGGAGGCCGCCGACTTCGCCCGCGGCCTGCCCGAGGCCGACTGGTCGGGCTACCTGGCCGACCCCGAGGAGCGGATCGCCGTCCTCGCCGCCGTCCGCCGCTCCGGCTTCGCGGTGCTCCGCGGCGTGCCCGTCGAGGAACGCCGGGTCCTCGCCGTGGCACGGACGTTCGGGTACGTCCGGGACACCAACTACGGCGAGCTGTTCGACGTCCGGGTGGAGCCCGACGCGGTCAACCTCGCGTTCACCGACGCCGCGATCGCCCCGCACACCGACAACCCCTACCGCGACCCCGTCCCCACCCTCCAACTGCTGCACTGCCTGCGCAACGACGCCGCCGGCGGCGACTCCGGACTGGTGGACGGCTTCCGCGCCGCCGCGCTGCTGCGCGAGGAGGACCCGGAGGCGTTCGCGCTGCTCGCCCGCACGCCGGTGCCGTTCCGCTACCGCGACCGCACCGCCGACCTGTCCGCCGAGCTGCCGATGATCGGACTCGACCCGCGCGGCGCGATCCGCGAGATCCGCTTCAACAACCGCTCCCTCGACACCCTCCGCGGCCTCGGCGGCACCGAACTCGACGCCTTCTACACCGCGTACCGCAGGTTCGCGGCGATCACCCTGCGCCCGGAGCTCCGGCTGGAGTTCCGGCTCGGCCCCGGCGACTGCCTGATCTTCGACAACACCCGCCTGCTGCACGCCCGCACCGCCTTCGAGCAGACCACCGGCGGCCGCCACCTGCAGGGCTGCTACGCCGACCTCGACTCGCTCTCCTCCACCCTCGCCGTGCTGCGCCGCAACACCGCCGCCCTGGACGAACTGGAGGCGCTGTTCGCGGGCGAAGGCGCCGGCGAGTACCTCGGCGAGGCCGTCACCATGGCCGAGCACATGCTCCAGGCCGGGGCGCTGGCCCGCGCCGCGGGCGCGCCGCCCGCGCTGGTGGCCGCCGCACTGCTCCACGACATCGGTCACTTCCACGGCAGCGGACTGGAGTTGATGGCCGGCACCGACAACCGCCACGGCGAGACGGCCGCGGCCCGGCTGTCCCGGTACTTCCCCGCCGCCGTCACCGAGCCGGTCCGCCTGCACGTCCCCGCCAAGCGCTACCTGTGCACCGCCGAACCCGACTACGTCGCGAAGCTCTCCCCCGCCTCCGTGCACACCCTCTCCCTGCAGGGCGGCCCGATGACCCCCGAAGAGGCCGAGACCTTCGCCGCCGGCCCGTTCGCCGCCGACGCGGTCGCCGTCCGCCGCTGGGACGAGGCCGCGAAGGACCCGGCGGCCGGCACCCCGACGTTCGCCGAATTCCGACCGCTGCTGCTGGAGTTGATGAGCTAAGGCGCGACCTCGGGCCGGGCGGCCGTTGCCCGCCCGCAACGCCGCCCGGGCGGGCGGGGCAGTTGCCGGCCGGCCCGGGGGGCGCGGGGGGGCCCCCCGGCCCCGCCGCCGGGGGCGGGGGGGGGCGGCCCCCCCCCCCCCCCCCCCCCCGAGGCC
>NZ_JBHWDS010000014.1:0-43972 GCF_042734615.1 Kitasatospora sp. NPDC059646 | reverse complement strand
CCATGCCCCCCCGCTGCTGCTGGTGTTTTTGCCCACCGCGCCGCCCGGGGGCGGGGCGCCCGTGCCCCGCCCCCACCGCCGCCGGGGGGGGCGGGCCTGTCGCCGCCCGCCCCGCGGCGACGGCGGACGCCGCCGCTCCGGGCTCCGGGCCGTGCGGCGGCGCGCCCTCGCCGCACCTCCCCGCCCGTTGCCGGGAATTGGCAATCCGTTGCACCTGGTGCAACCCGCGGCCCGCGTCGAAGACTCAGGAGGAACCCTCGAACGGACCGCAGCGAAAGGCGCATCGATGTTCACCGGAGTCGTCCGGCAGGCGGCCGCCTGCCAGCGCGCAGTGGTGGTGGCCCTGGCCCTGCTGCCCGTGGTCATGGTGACCGCGGCCTGCCTGCCCGCCGTCCTGCTCCTGCCCGCGTTCCCCGGCGGTGTCCGCCGCCTGTCGGCGCTGCTCACCGCGTTGCACCGCTGGACGGACACCGTGCTGTCGCGGAGCTAGGGTCGGTCTTCGCCCCCGCCTGCCCCACGGCCCCCCGGCGCGGGTTCGAAGACGACGCTAGCCGTCCAGCGCCGCCGTCAGGTCGATCTCCACCAGCTGGCCGGTGTAGCCGAGGGCGGCGACGCCCAGCAGGGTGCTGGCGGTGGAGAACGCGGGGGCGAGCGGTCCGGCCTGGAGGTGGTGCCAGGCGGCGGCCAGGACGTCCGCCCGGTCGCCGACGACGTAGATCACCGAGCGGACCACCTGCTCGGGGCCGGCCCCGACGGCGGCGAGGGCGGTGAGCGAGTTGGCCACCACCTGGTCGATCTGGGCGAACAGGTCGCCCTCGCCGACCAGCGTGTCGGTGCGGTCCATCGGGCACTGGCCGGCCAGGTGGGCGGTGCGGCCGGCCTCGACGACGGTGATGTGCGCGTAGCCGCCGGTGGGGTGGAGCTCGGCGGGGCTGATACGAGTGATCCCGGTCATCCGTCGATGGTCGCCCGGAACGGCGCGCCCCGCACCCGGTTTTCCGCCGGCCCGGGCTCAGTCGTTCTCCCGGGCGTGCCGCGAAAGGGCGGACGAGGCCAGGGAGTTGTGGATGGAGAAGGCGACGGTGCCGGGCAGGTAGCGGTCCTGGGACCACTCCACGGGCGTGCCGGTCGGGTCCGTGGTGCGGCGCTTCTCGCGCAGCAGCGGGCTGCCGCGGCGGCAGCCGAGCAGGCGGGCGTCGTCGGCGTTGGCGCCGACCACGTCGATGGTGTGGTCGGCGTCGGAGAACAGGATGCCGTGCTCGCGCAGCGGTTCGGTGTGCGAGACGGCGTCGGGCGGCAGTTGGGCGACGAGTTCGCCGACCCGGGGCGGGTAGACGGTGCGCTCGACCATCACGGGGGTGCCGGACAGCGTGCGCAGCCGGAGCATCACGTACACCTCGGTGCCCGGGTCGAGGCGCAGCTGTTCGCGTTCGGCGGCGTCGGCGGGCCGGCGGACCATGGAGTCCAGCCGGCCGCCGGGCTCCTCGCCCATCGAGCGGGCCCAGTGGGTGAAGGAGAGCAGCTCGGAGAAGGACTGCACGCGGGCGCTGCCGAGGACGACCCGGCGGGTGCCGCGGCGGGAGGTGACCAGGCCGTCGGCGCGCAGCAGCGCGAGGGCCTGACGGACCGTTCCCCGGGAGACGCCGTACTGCTCGGCGAGGGCGCCCTCCGCCGGCAGCCGTCCGGCGTCGCCGAACGAGCCGGAGGTGATCGCTTCGCGCAGGTCGGCGGCCACCTTGCGGTAGAGCGAGCCGGCGGCGCGGTCCTGGTCGAGTGCCACGTGCGTCGAGTTCCCTTGGCTGGTAAGGAGATTGGGCTGTGTCCGCGGCGTGATCGCGCGTACACCATTGACTGTAACCGCTGCCGGCGTCCCCTCCCGCGCCGGGCGCGACCGTTCCGACAGCCGCCCCCTGCACTGGGCCGTCCGTTCACTTTCCCGTCACCGGCCTCGGGCGTACTTACCTCGGGCGACGGAAGTTGGCTGGCCAACTTGGCCAGGAGGTTCCGCGCCGCGCACCGAATCCTTCTCGCGATCTCTGCAGCTCCCCTTCCTCCAGGAGACCCTCCCGTGACCGTGCACCGCCACCGCGCCGCCGCCCTCGCGGCCGTGCTGACCGCTGCCGCGCTCTCCCTCTCCGCCTGCGGCTCCGCCGGCTCGACCGCCAAGTCCGGCGACGCCAAGGGCGGCGCGGGCAACGCGAAGACCGCCACCTCGCTGGCCGACTTCGGCGGCATGGACGGCCTGGTCGCCGCCGCGAAGAAGGAGGGCAAGCTGCACGTCATCACCCTCCCGCGCGACTGGGCCAACTACGGCAAGCTGATGGACGACTTCAAGGCGAAGTACGGCATCGAGATCGAGGACGAGAACCCGGACGGCTCCAGCCAGGACGAGATCAACGCGGTCAAGTCCCGCAAGGGCCAGGACCGCGCGCCCGACACCCTGGACCTGGGTTCGGCGTTCGCCCTGTCCGCCGCCAAGGAGGGCCTGCTCGCCCCGTACAAGGTCGCGGCCTTCGACAAGATCCCGGACACCATGAAGGACCCGGCCGGGCTGCGGGTCAACGACTACGGCGGCTACATCTCGATCGGCTGCGACGCCAAGAAGGTCGCCAACTGCCCGAAGACCTTCGCCGACCTGCTGAAGCCCGAGTACAAGGGCCAGGTCGCGCTGAACGGCAACCCGACCAAGTCCGGCTCGGCGTTCGGCGGCGTGTACGCGGCCGCGCTCGCCAACGGCGGTTCGCTGGACAACATCCAGCCCGGCATCGACTTCTTCGCCAAGCTGAAGCAGTCCGGCAACTTCAACCCGGTCGAGTCGACCCCGGCGACCGTCGAGAAGGGCGAGACCCCGATCTCGATCGACTGGTCGTACCTGAACGCCGGCTACACCGACGAGTTCAAGGGCAAGGGCGTCGACTGGAAGGTGTCCGTCCCCTCCGACGGCTCCTACGCCCAGTTCTACAACCAGGCCATCAACAAGGACGCCCCGCACCCGGCCGCGGCCCGCCTGTGGATGGAGTACCTGTACTCGGCCGAGGGCCAGAACGGCTTCCTGGGCGGCTACGCCACCCCGGCGCTGTTCGACTCGATGAAGAAGGACGGCACCCTGGACACCGCCGCCGCGGCGAAGCTGCCGGCCGTCGAGAAGCCGTTCACCACCTTCCCCAGCTCGGAGCAGATCGACGCGGCCAAGAAGGTCGTGACCGAGAACTGGGCCAAGGCGATCGCGGGCTGATCACCGACATGACCACGGCTCCCACCCCGGTGCCGGCCCCGGCCGCCGCTGACCCCAGCGGCGGCCCCCGGGCCGCCGGCGCCGCCACCGCACCCCCCACCTCCCCGCACTCCGCCCCGCCGCCCGCGAAGCGCAGCCCGCTGCGCGGCAAGGCCTGGCTGGCGACCCTGCCGCTGCTGCTGTTCTTCCTGGTCGGGTTCGGCCTGCCGGCCGTCGCGATCGTCACCGGGGCGTTCACCGTCTCCAGCGACGCGGAGACCGGCGCCGGCTCGTTCACCACCGCGAACCTCACCGACTCGGTGCAGGGCGCCTACTGGACGGCGCTGGTCTCCAGCGTGAAGCTGTCCGCGCTCACCGCGCTGATCGGCACCGTGATCGGCGTGCCGATCGCCCAGGCGGTCCTCACCTCCCGGTTCCGGATGCTGCGCGAGGCGGTGCTGACCGCCTCCGGCGTGCTCGCCAACTTCGGCGGCCTGCCGCTCGCGTTCGCGTTCGTCGCGACCCTCGGCAACGCCGGCGAGCTGACCAAGATGTTCCACCTGACCGACCACGGCTGGTCGCTGTACAGCTTCACCGGCCTGACCGTCGCCTACCTGTACTTCCTGGTGCCGCTGATGGTCCTCACCATCACCCCCGCCCTGGAGGGCCTGCGGGTCCAGTGGCGCGAGGCCGCCCAGAACAACCGGGCCACCGCCCTCCAGTACTGGCGGCACGTCGCCCTGCCGATCCTGTTCCCGTCGCTGCTCGGCGGCTTCGTGCTGCTGTTCGGCTCGGCGTTCGCCGCGTACGCCACCGCCGCCGCGATGGTCGGCGCCACCGTTCCGCTGATCAGCCGTCAGATCGCCGACGCGCTGTCCGGCAACGTGCTGACCGGCCAGGGCAACCTGGCGCTGGCGCTCAGCCTGGACATGATCATCGTCGCCGTCCTGGTGATGGCCGTCTACCTGCCCCTCCAGCGCCGGAGTGCCCGATGGCTCAGCTGATCTCCCGACTCCGGGTCTGGCGCGGGGCCGTCCTGCTGCTGGCCGGCCTGTACTTCCTGATCCCGATGGCCGCCTCGGTGTGGTTCTCGATCGACGACGTCAACGGCATCTCCTTCGACGCGTACACCGGACTGCTGTCCGCCCCCGGCTTCACCGACAGCCTGGTGCTCACGCTGGAACTCGCCGCCGTCACCGTCGTGGTGCTGCTGCTCCTGCTGGTGCCCGCGATGATCGCCGTCCGGCTCGGCTCGCCGAAGCTCCGCCCGGTCCTCGAAGTGGTCTGCACCCTCCCGCTGGTGGTGCCGCCGGTCGCGCTGACCGCCGGCCTGATCGGCGTGCTCCGCTGGGGCCCCGACTACCTGATGGACACGCCGTTCTTCCAGACCTTCGTGTTCGTCCAGCAGCCGCAGTTCCCGCTGGTCCTGGTGATCGCCTACGTGCTGATGGCCCTGCCGCTCGCCTACCGCGCCCTGGACTCCGGCCTGCGCGCCGTGGACGTCCGCACCCTCGTCGAGGCCGCCCGCAACTGCGGAGCGAGCTGGCCCCGCGCCGTCGTGTCGGTGATCCTGCCGAACCTGCGCGGCGCGCTGCTGAACGCCTCCTTCCTCACCCTGGCCCTGGTCCTCGGCGAGTTCACCACCGCCTCGATCCTCGGCTTCCAGCCCTTCGCCGTGTGGATCTACTCGGTCGGCAACAGCCAGGGCCAGATGTCCGTCGCGGTGTCCGTGCTCAGCCTGCTGATCACCTGGGTGCTGCTGCTCCTGCTGGCCGCCGCCGGCCGCGAGCGCCGCCACAAGACCGCCACCGCCTCCTGAGCCTCCCCCGGAGACACCACCCATGAGCACCGCCACCGTCGCCCCCACCACCAGCGCCACCGTCGAATTCCGCTCGCTGCGGCGGCAGTTCGGCACCACCACCGCCCTCGACGGCCTCGACCTGACGGTCGAGCCGGGCGAACTCCTCGCCCTGCTCGGCCCGTCCGGCTGCGGCAAGACCACCGCGCTGCGCATCCTCGCCGGGTTCGAGACCCACGACTCCGGCGAGGTCCTGGTCGACGGCGAGGACATCACCCGGATCCCGGCCCACAAGCGCGACGCCGGCATGGTCTTCCAGTCCTACAGCCTCTTCCCGCACCTCACCGCCGCCGACAACGTCGCCTTCGGCCTCCGCATGCGCGGCGTCGCCAAGACCGAACGGCGCAAGCGCGCCCAGGAGTTGCTGGAACTCGTCGGCCTGCCGCAGCGCGCCGAGCACTACCCCCACCAGATGTCCGGCGGCCAGCAGCAGCGCATCGCGCTGGCCCGCGCCCTCGCCCTCCAGCCGCGCGTCCTGCTCCTCGACGAGCCGCTGTCCGCGCTCGACGCGAAGGTCCGCCTCTCGCTCCGCGAGGAGATCCGCCGCCTCCAGCAGGAACTCGGCATCACCACCCTGTTCGTGACGCACGACCAGGAGGAGGCCCTCTCGATGGCCGACCGGGTCGCGGTGCTGCGCGCCGGCCGGCTCGAACAGTGCGCGACGCCCTCCGAGCTGTACTCCCGGCCCGCCACCGCCTTCGTCGCGGAGTTCGTCGGCACCATGAGCCGCATCCCGTGCTCGCGCACGGCCGACGGCCAGGTCGAGGTCCTCGGCCGCCGCCACGCCGTGGACGGCGCCCTCCCCGCCGACGGCGACCTGCACGTCCTGGTCCGCCCCGAGAACGTCGAACTCGCCCCCGCGGCGGACGGCCCCGCCCAGGTGGTCGCCGCCTCCTTCCTGGGCGCCGTCACCCGGCTCACCGTCCGCCTCCCCGACGGCACCGAGATCAAGTCCGACCTCCCCACCGAGGCGGCCACCGCCCTCCCCCTCGGCACCCACGCCACCCTCGCCCTCCCCACCCGCCCCGTCCTCGTCGACCGCGCGCCCTGACGCCCGCCCGACCCTCCAGGGGTGCGGGGAACTGCGCGAAGCGGAAGGCAACGGCCCGGAGCCCGCCCCCGGCGGGCAGTTGCACCCCGCCCCCGAACCCCTCGCCTCTCGCGTCGGCGCCCTCGTCGACGCCCGACAAGCCCCCGTAAGGTACCGCCATGCCTGCATCCCGCCCCTCCGCCGTCCTGTTCGACATGGACGGCACCCTGGTCGACACCGAGCACCTCTGGTGGCAGGCCGCGGCCGAACTCGCCGCCGAGCTCGACCTGACCCTCACCGACGCCGATCTCCCGGACGTCCTCGGGCAGGCCGTCGAGCACACCGCCGCCCATCTGCACCGCGCCTCCCGCACGTCCCGCCCGGAGGGCGATCTCGTCGCGCACCTGAACGACGCCTTCGCCGCCAAGGTCGCGGCCGAGATCGTCCCCCGCCCGGGCGCTCTCGCCCTGCTGTCCGCGCTCCGGGAGGCGAACGTCCCCGCCGCGCTGGTCTCGGCGTCCCCGCGTCGCGTCGTGGACCTCGTCCTGGACGCTCTCGGCCCGCACTGGTTCGCCACCACGCTCGCCGCCGAGGACACCCCGCGCACCAAGCCCGCCCCGGACCCGTACCTGGCCGCCGCCGAGCGTCTCGGCCTCGCGCCGGCCGCCTGCGTCGCCGTCGAGGACACTCCGACGGGTGTCGCCTCCGCGCACGCCGCGGGCTGCGCCGTCCTCGCGGTGCCGTCCGCCGTTCCGATCGCGGCGGGCGACGGGATCACCGTGCTGGACAGCCTTGAGCAGGCGGACCTCGCGTTCCTCGGCTCGCTGACGGCTTCGGCTTCCTGATGCCGTATCTGCTGCTCGCCCTGGCGATAGCGAGCGAGGTCTGCGCCACCAGCCTGCTCAAGCTCACCGAGGGCTTCTCCCGGCTGTGGCCGAGTCTCGCGGTCGGCGCCGGCTACGTGCTGTCGTTCTACCTGCTGGGCCGTGCGCTCAAGCACATACCGGTCTCCGTCGCGTACGCCGTGTGGTCGGGCGCGGGCACGGCGGCGGTCGCCGCGATAGGGGCCACGTTCTTCGGTGAGTCGCTGGGCCGGCTCCAGTGGGCGGGGATCGCCCTGGTGATCGTCGGCGTGGTCCTGCTCAACCTCCGCTCCACCCACTGACCTGCGGCGGAGACCCGGCTGCCCGCCGCACCGCCGATCGGCGGCATCCCCGCACGCCCTCGGACGCCGCCCTCTCCCGGATCGCCGCCTCTCGCGGCAGGCCGCGCCCGAACGGCCCTGCAGCGGCTGCGCGGCCCGCTCGCCCACTGCCCGGCCGGATCTGACGGTCCGCCACCGCCCGGGGGCGGCGCCCCGGCCGTCCGGGGAGCCGGCCGGGGCGGGCCGCCGGAACTGCCCGGACGAGGCCGCCGACCCGACGGAGACCGCCGCGTTCGGGATACCTCGCCCCGGAGGACGGGACCGCACCGCCCGGGTCGCGCGACGCCCGCCCGCCCGCCCGCCCGGTGCCCACCGGCCTGCCGCTCCTCGCCGTCCTCGCACTGGCCGTGGTGGGCGCGATCGCCCCCTCCACCACGTCCGGCGAGCCGCCCGCCGAGCGCCGTTCCCCGTACGATCCCGCCGTGAGCATCCAGTCCACCCTGGCCAAGGCCGCGGCCGATCTGCACCGGGGCCGGGTCGACCTGGCCCGACGACGCCTGCACGGCCTGCTGGCCGGCCACCCCGCCGATCTGACGGTCCGCCAGGCCCTCGCCGAGACCTACCGGCACCACCCGCAGCCGAGCGAGGTCGGCCGCTGGAACTACCTCGACGACTCCCTCACCACCACCGAACTCGCCGCCTTCGAAAAGCGGTTCCGCGACCCGGCGCGCCGCCTCGCCAACCTCCGCTGGCCCGACCCCGCCCACAACCCACCCGCGACCCGCACCGCCCGCCGCCGCCTCGCCGCCCTCCACCGCGAGGCCACCGGCGCCGCCCCCGCCTGGCCCGCCCACCGGAGGGACGCCGTCGCCCGCCCCCCGGCCCCGCGGGATCCCAACGCACGGCCGAAGCGCAGCTGGCCGGAACCCCCGGAGCACCTCTGGGCGTGGCGCTTCGGCCTGCTGGCCTCCCTCGCGGCCCTGGTCTGGCTCTACCTGCGCTGACGGTCGCTGCGCGCCGCCGTCCCGACCGGGACTCCTCCGGTGCGGACGGCGGCCCCGCTTCCCGTCGGAGGTCCGCTACTTGAGCGAGTCGCGCAGCGCGTCCACCCGGGTCGCGGAGGCGGTGAACGCCTCGCGGTCGAGGTCGCCGGCGTCGAGTGCGGAGGCGAGTGCGGCCGCGGCCTGGTCGCCCTGGGCGACGTCGCGCGCGGAGCAGAGGAGGAGGTCGACTCCGGCCCCGGCGACGGCGAGGGCCCGTTTCGAGGTGCCGCCGACCGGGTCGAGGGCCTTGGCCTCCAGCGCGTCGGTGACGGTGACGCCCCGGTAGGCGAGGCGGCCCCGGAGTTCGTCGCGGACGACGGTGCCGGACATGCCGGCGGGGTGGTCGGGGTCGAGCGCGGGGTAGATCGCCCAGGAGAGCATGACGAGTTTGACGTCGGCGGCGACCGCGTCGCGGTAGGGGCGTTCGTCGACGGCACGCAGCTGGTCGAGCGGGAGGTTCAGGGTGACGGGTTCCTCGTCGGTGTTGGCGCCGGCGGGGGCGCTGCCGAGGCCGGGGAAGTGCTTGGCGGTGGCGGCGACGCCGGCGGACTGCTGGGCCTTGATGAACGCGGAGCCGAGCCTGCCGACGGTCGCCGGGTCGGTGCTGTAGGAGCGCTGGGCGCTGTCGGCGAAGTCGCCGGGGGTGCGGTAGACGTCGAGGACGGGCGCCAGGTTGAGGTTGAGTCCGTAGCCGGAGAGCGTCGCGGCGGCCTCGCCGCCGGTTCGGGTGGCGGCGGCGGTGGGGTCGGCGGCCCGGCCGACGTCCTTCGCGGACTGCCCGGGGCCGCCGGGCAGCCGCCGCACCAGGCCGCCTTCCTGATCGGTCATCAGCAGCAGCGGCCGGGGGTGCGGGCTCTGCTGTTCGGCCTGCCGGAGCTGGTCGACGGCGGTGCGCAGGACGAACGGGTCGCTGCCGACGTTCTCGGCGAAGAAGATCACGCCGGCCACCCGGCCTTCGCGGATGCGCTGCAGCAGTGCGGCGGGCGGGGTGGTGCCGGGGTACGAGTAGACGATCCGCTGCCCGGCGAGGTCGGCGGAGCCGGCGGCGGTGGGGGTCGGCGTCGGACTGCCGGTGGGGCTGGGGGACGGGCTCGGGCTGGGTGTCGGACTCGGGCTCGGGGACGGGCTGGCGGGCACGGCGCTCCCGGTCGGCTCGGCGCTGGTGGTGGCGGGGCTCGGGGACGGGCTGCTGCCACCGCCGGTGCCGGGCGATCCGCAGCCGGCGGCCAGCGCCGTTCCGAGAGCGAGCAGTCCGATCGACCTCAGTGACAGTGCCATGCCATCAGATAAGCATGCGAATGACCGGCAAACCAGCACCGCGGGACCCCGGAGCGTCGCCGCCCCGGAGCCCCGCGCCGGCGCTCCGACCACCCGTCAGCCGAGCAGGATCCCCGGCAGTTCGGCGATCGAGCCGAGCACGTGGGTGGCGCCGTCGGCGCGCAGCCGCGCCTCGTCGTGGGCGCCGGTGAGCACGCCGGCCACCACGGACGCGCCGGCCCGGGCGCCGGTGAGCATGTCGTAGCCGGTGTCACCGGCCACCGCCATCTGCCGGACCGAGTCGGTGCGGGTGCGCAGCAGCGCGGTGAGCGCCAGGTCGGGGTAGGGGCGGCCGCGGCCCGCGTCGGCCGGGCACAGCGTCAGGTCGGCGACCGACCGCCAGCCGAGGGCGTCCAGGATGCGGTCCTGGGTGGTGCGGGAGAAGCCGGTGGTGAGGACCACTTTCCGGCCCCGGCCGCGCAGTTCGGCGATCGCCTCGGCGGCGCCGGGCAGCGCCTCGCAGTGGCCCTGGTCGACCAGGGCCTCGTACGCGGCCTCGAAGGCCAGGTTGGCGGCCTGGGCGCGGTCCTCGTCGCCGAACAGGTGGCGGAAGACCGAGATCTTGGACTCGCCCATGGTGGCGCGGACGTGTTCCAGCATGGCGGCGTGCTCGGGGCTGCCGGTCTCGACGCCCTGGGAGCGGGCGGCGGCGGCGAAGGCGAGCTCCACCAGGCCGTCGTCGGCGACGGTGGTGCCGGCCATGTCGAGCACCACCAGGGTCACATCGTGCGTGGTCATGTTCTGCCTCTGCGGTGGGAGCTGACGGGTGTTCAGAGACCGGCGGCGTCGGCGGTGGCCTCGGCGATCGCGGGCGAGCAGGTCATGCCGCGCCCGCCGGGGCCGGTGACCAGCCAGGCGCCGTCGGCGACCTGCTGACGGTGCACCACCCGGGTGGTGTCGACGCACTGGGCGTAGACGCCGGCCCAGCGGCGGCGGATCTTCGGCAGCGGCCGGCCGAGCAGTTCCCCGGCGACGGCGGCGACGTGCTCGTACGGGTCCTCGACGACGTCGAAGCCGAACGGCTGCTCGTACTCGTGGGTGTCGCCGACGGTCAGGCCGCCGTCCTTGCGCTGGACCATCAGCAGCTGCATCTTGTGCTCGGCGGCGACCGGGGGCTGCGGCTGGCCGGCGCGCAGCGCGTCCAGTCGGGGGCCGGCGAAGGCGGGGTAGTAGCGGAACGAGTCGCCGTCGGCGACCGAGGTGGTGAGGGTCTCGCCGAGCGGGTCGGTCTGCATCATCTGCAGGCGCACCCGGCGCACCGGCAGGTCGGGGGCGAGTTCGCGGACCAGGCCGCCGAGCCAGGCGCCGGTGCACAGGATCACCAGGTCGCCCTGGTGCAGCCGCCCGTGGTCGTCGCGGACGGCGGCGGAGCCGACCACTTCGCGGACCTCGCGTCCGGGCAGGAAGGTGTAGCGGCCGGTGGCCTCCAGCGCGGCGCGCAGCGCGGGCTGGGCGACCCGGGACTCGACGGCGCCGTCGCGGGTGCAGTGCAGGCCGCCGAGGAAGCGTCCGCGCAGGGCCGGGTTGACGGCCCGGACCTCGTCGGGGTCGAGCAGCCGGTAGCCGCGGGCGGCGGCGTCGGGCATCGTGACGGCGGCTTCGGCGACGGCGAGTTCGGCCTCGGTGCGGGCCAGGGTGAGCGAGCCGTTGGCGCGGAACCACAGGCCGGGGACGCGGGCGCCGATCCGCTCCCACAGTTCGCGGGCGCGCAGCGCGACCTCGAGTTCCTCGCCGGCGGCGCGTCCGCTGACCCACACCAGTCCGAAGTTGCGGACGGACGCGCCGCGCGCCTCGGCCTCGCGCTCCAGGTGGACGACCTCGTGGCCGCGCTCGACGGCCTGCCAGGCGTGCATGGTGCCCAGCACCCCGGCTCCTACGATGATGACCTTCATGCGGACAGGCTCGGGCGTCGAGGTGGCCGCAGGTCGTCCGGCTCCGGTCGGGCAGGTGAACCGCCCGCAAGAGTTGTCCATACAACCTGGGGGCGGGCCGACGGGCCGTCAGCGCACCACCCGCGCCCGCAGGTAGTTGCGCCGCCCGAATCGCGGCTCGTCGACGGCGGTGAGCTCCTCCACCTGGAACCGGTACAGCGCGGCCGCGCCCCGGCCGGCCAGGAACTGTTCGCGCACCTCGGGGTCGCGGGCGAAGTCCGGGTAGCGGCCCCGGTAGGCGGCGAGCGCAGCCTCCGCCTGCCTGCCCCAGGCCTCGCAGGCCCGGCCGGTGAGCTGGATGCCGCGCAGCTGCTCGCCGTAGACCGGCGGGGGGAGGTGGACGGTGGCGGCGGCCCGGGCGTCCTCGGCGAGGTGCAGGCTGTGCCGGGTGGAGCGCTCGCTGACGAAGTAGAGCACCAGGTCCGCGTCGAAGGCGTAGAACGCCAGGTTGGCGTGCGGCCCCCGTTCGTGGCCGGCGGTGGCCAGGCTGAGCACCGTGCTGTCCGCGAGCAGGCCCTCCACCCCCTTCCCGAGCTCGTCCGCGGGCCAGTTCCCCTGGGTGACGTCGAGTCGGTACGGCATGGCGCATCCCTCCGCAGAGCTGCAGAAAACACCGAGCCGGGCGGGGGTCCGTCTCCGACCCCGGCCCGGCTCACATGCTCTCCCTGCGCGGCGCGGCGGCACAAGGGTCCGACCGGCCCCGACCGCCCGTCAGGCCGCCCCGGCGCCCAGGACCGGCCCGAGCGGCCCGGTGCGCAGCCGGTCGACCAGCGGCGCGGCCCGCCCGGCGAGCAGCGCCAGAACGGCCGCCACCACGACGCCGACCACGGCGCCGACCACCACGTCGTGCGGGTAGTGCGCGCCGACCCACACCCGGGAGGCGCCCATCAGCACGGCGGCGAGCAGGCCGATCCACCCCAGGCGGCGGTCGGCGAACCAGAGCGCGGTGGCGGCGGCGAACGCGATCACCGTGTGATTGCTGGGGAACGACCAGTCGCCGGCGGCGGGGCAGGCCTCCAGCGGGACGGTGCCGGCGATCTGCTGGCAGGGCCGGACCTCCTCGACCATCCCCTTGAGCACCGAGTTGGCGAGGTACGCGAACACCACGATCAGCGGCGAGGCCAGCACCCGGGCCATCACCGCCGAGTCCGCGGCCCGGGCCCGCCACCAGGCCCACACCATGAGCAGCGCGAAGACGCCGAGGCCGTACGCCGACCACTCGGTGACCAGCCGGTCGAGCCAGTGCGGCGCGCTCCCGGCCCACCCGGTGATCCGGGTGTAGAGGCCGCCGTCGATGCCGCTGCCGTCGTACGCGAGCAGGCGGGCGGGGGGATGAACATTCGGGATCACAGGGACAACATGTACCAGAACGGACGCGTGCTGCGGCTCACTCGCCGCTCCGAGCGACGTTCCGAGGACCCCGTCGAGGGGCAGGGACTGGGGCAAGGCTGGCGGACCTCCCGTTACGTTGGGGGGTGTCCGTCTCGGGGCCACCCCCCGGGCGTCTACAGTGGTGTAGACGTCGATCGACGGAACTGTAGACGAACGCCGGAGGTTCGCGCGACATGACGGACTCGACCGCCCGCCGCCCGGCGGGGGAACTCGAAGCCCAGGTGCTCGCCGCCCTCTGGGCCGCCGGCGCCCCGCTCACCCCCCAGCAGGTGCAGGACGCCGTCGACGCCGACCTGGCCCGCACCACCGTCGCCACCATCCTGGCCAGGCTGCACGAGAAGGGCACCGTCGCCCGCACCAAGGCGGGCCGCGCCTTCGCCTACACCCCCACCGTCCAGGACGCCGACGGCCTCGCCGCCCGCCGGATGCGCACCGAACTCGACCGCGGCCGCGACCGCTCCACCGTCCTCGCCCGGTTCGTCTCCGACCTCTCCGACGAGGACGAGCGCCTGCTCCGCGGCCTGCTCGGGGAGCAGGCGTGACCATCGCCGTCTGGGCCCCGCTGCTGCTGCCGCTGCTCGCCGCCCCACTGGCCCGCCGCCTCGCCGAGCAGCTCGCCCCGCGCGCCGCCGCGCTCACCCTGGCCGCCACCGCCGCCGCCCTCGGCACCGCATCGCTGGCCTCGCTCGGCCTGCTCGCCGTCACCGGCCTGCTGCACCTGCCGTACGCCGCCGCACTCGCCCACCTCGCCCCCGGCCACTGGCACCCCGGCGCACTGGCCGGCACCGAATGGGCGCCCGCCGCCGTCGCCGCCGCCCTCGCCCTGCTGGTGATCGGCGCGCTCGCCGCCCGCACCGCCCGCCGCCAACTGGCCGACCTGCGCCGCGCCCGCCGCACCACCGGCGACGCCCCGGTCGGCCTGCGCGGGCTGCTGCGCCGCAGCGACCCGGCCGCCGCCGCCCTCACCGTCCTCGACGACGACCGCGCCGACGCCTACGCCCTGCCCGGCCGCCCGCCCCGGATCGTCGCCACCAGCGGCATGCTGGCCGCGCTCAGCGCCCCCGAGCGGGCCGCGCTGCTCGCCCACGAACGCGCCCACCTGACCGGCCGCCACCACCTGCTGCTGGCCGCCGCCGAGTACGCCGCCGCCTGCCACCCGGCCCTGCGCCCGCTGCGCGCCCCGCTCGGCTACCACCTCGAACGCTGGGCCGACGAGTGCGCCGCCGCCGAGGTCGGCGACCGGACGCTCACCGCCCGCGCCATCGGCCGGGCCGCGCTGGCCGCCTCCCGCGCCCCCGCCGACCCGCGCCCCCGGCTGGCCCCCGCCGCGGCCGGCGGGCCGGTGCCGCAGCGGGTCCGCGCCCTGCTCGCCCCCGGCCCGCCGCGCCGCCGCCGCGCCGTGCGCACGCTGGCCGCGCTCGCACTGGCCGGCTGCCTGGCCGCCACCGCGGCCACCGCCGCCGAGGCCGGCCACGACCTCCACCGGGCGGTCGAGACCGCCCAGGGCGAACGCCCCGCCCAGCACGGCTGAGCCGGCCCGCCGCGCCGCCGCCGAAACCGACCAGTGTCCACCGGCGGCCGCCCGGCGGACGACTCTTCTTCCCGGCCCGGCGTGTCCACGCCGACCGGCCTTACGCTGGCAGCCGACGGCGAGACGGGGGGTACGAATGCAGCGCGGAACCAGGGGCGCCGACCGGCCGCCGACCCGGGCGCACGCCCCGGCCCGGGCGTACGACCGGGCCATGGCGGGCGAGCGGCCCGCACCCGGCGACCGCTCCGTCCGCCCCGAGATCGAGGACTCCTGGGCCCGGCTGCGCCGCCTCGGCCTGGACCCGGAGCGCTCCCGCGAGACCCACCGCCTGCCGCCCGCCGAACTGGAGGAACTGCGCCGCGCCACCGGCCTCGCCCCGGTCCTCCCGGTGCTGCGCGCCACCCTGTTCGATCCCGGCGACTCCGCGCCGCTGGTGCTGGCGGTCTCCGACCCCAAGGCCCGGATCCTGTGGATGGAGGGCGGGCACCGGCTGCGCCGCGCCGTGGACGCGATCGGCTTCGAACCGGGCGCGCTCTGGTCCGAGGACGCGGTCGGCACCAACGGCATCGGCCTCGCCGCCCGCACCGCGAGGCCCTCCCAGGTGCACTCCGCCGAGCACTACCTGCGCAGCCACCACACCTGGACCTGCTTCGGCGTGCCGATCCGCGACCCGCGCACCGGCCGCCCGGCCGGCGTGGTCGACCTCAGCGGCCCCGCCTCCGGCGGCCCCCACTACCTGCGGCAGCTCGCCCTGACCGCCGCCCGGCTCGCCGAGACCGAACTGCGGGCCGCCCACCTGGAGGCGCTGCACCGGCTGCGCACCGTCGCCGTGCCGCTGCTGGCCCGCTTCGGCGGCCCCGCCCTGGTCGTCGACCCGGCCGGCTGGACGGCCGCCGCGGTCGGCGTCCCCGGCCCGCCCCGGCTCGCGCCCCCGCCGGACAGCTGGGAGCACGGCGGCGTCCACTTCGTGCCGGCCCTCGGCGAGTGCGCGGTGGAGCCGCTGGCCGACGGCTGGCTGCTGCGCCCGAGCGGACCCCGGCCCGCCGACCCGGCCGAACGCCCCGGGCCGGGCCTGGTGGAACTCGACCTGCGCCGCCCGGAACGCCCCGAACTGCGGGTGAACGGCAGCGCCGGCTGCTGGTCGCACACCCCGAGCCCGCGGCACACCGAACTGCTCCTGCTGCTCGCCCTGCACCGGGACGGCCTGAGCGCCGCCGAACTCGCCGAGGCGCTGTTCGCCGACCCGGCGCGCACCGTCACCGTCCGCGCCGAACTCTCACGGCTGCGGCGGCACCTGGGCCCGCTGCTGGAGGCCCGCCCGTACCGCCTGTCGGCCTGCGCCGAGGTGTCGGTGTTCGGCCCCGACGACCCGTACGACCTGCTGCCGGGGTCGGCCGCGCCCGCCGTGCGGGCGCTGCGGTCCGATCTGGCGCACGGCGCGCTGCGGCTGCCCCGGGCGGCCCAGGGCGCTCAGCCCTCGGCCAGCAGCTGCGCCAACTCCTCGTCACTGGGCAGCAGTTCGCCCGCCCGGCCGTCGGGCACGATCCGGTAGGTGCGTTCCAGCCAGGCTTTCACCTGCGGCCGGGACGCCTCCAGCAGCGCGCTGCCGTGCGGAGAGTCCAGCGCCAGGTGCAGGGTCGCGCCGTGGCAGGGGCAGTGCGCGGGCCACAGCTTGACGTCGCCCTGGCCGCTGAGCGAGTCCAGCCCGTCGCGCAGCAGGTCGCGGGAGAACACCCAGTCCGCCTCGTCGGGCCGCCCCAGGTGGAAGGTCAGGCGCACCTCGTACGGGGCCGCGGCGTCGTAGCGGAACCGGGTGCGCACCTCGCCGACCAGGTCCTGGTCGAGCGCGATCCGCAGCACCAGCACCTCCTCCACCGCACGGGGTGCGGCGGCGCCGTCCGGCTCGCCGCCCGTGGGGGTGGCGGCGAGCGGACGGTCGGACGGGGCGGACAGCGGGTCGCACGGCATGACGATCTCTCCGAAGCGGCTGGGTACCCGCCCAGCGTGCTCCGGCGCACCGGCGCCCGCAACGGTTGCATGGGGTTGCACCCGGCGCACCGGGTGGCGAATTCCGGCCACCCCGGGCCGCCGGTGGTCGCCAACCGGCCACACCGGCAAGGGACTCGATTCGGACGCCGGTTCGGTCCGGGATCTGGCGGTCCGTCAGACCGCTGGTAGTCTCGTCCCTCCCGCGCCGTTCGTCCGGGCCGGCCCCGGGCGGTGGACGGGTGCGGCGTCACGTCCGGTCCGGACGCCCGACGCGGACCAGACCAGGAAGGGGAGCCCGGTGGCGCTCCGCGAGCACTCCCGGCCCGTCGCCGCGGGCCGCACCGGACGGCACGGCCGGCCCCGGCCCTTCGGCGGGCGGCTGCGGCTGCCCACCATCCGTTTCTCCGGCGCGGCGATGGCGATGTCCACCGTGGTCGGGATCAGCCTGGCCACCACCTGGCTGCTGAACGAGCAGCAGCAGATCGGCCGCCGCCCCGGCGTCACCGTCGGCGGCCCGCCCGCGCCCAGCCCGGACCCGTCCGAGCCCACGGCCGACGCCACCCCCGTCGAAGGGCCCGCCACCACGCAGGCCGCGCCGCTGCCCGGCCACGGCTCGGCGAGCCCGACCGTCCGCCCCGGCGCCCGCCCGGCGGCCGTCACCGCCACCCCCGTGCCGACCGCGTCGGCCGGCAGCCCGGCGGCCCCGTCGACCACCCCCGCGCCGTCGCCGTCGCCGCTGCCCACCGGCCCGGCCGCGCCGTCGCCCGCCGCGAGCGGCACCGGCTCCCCGCTGGCCCCGACGCCCTCGCCGTCGGCGACGCCGCGACCCGACCTGCAGCCGCCCGTCCCGTCCGCCTCCCCCGTGCCGACCCACCCGCTGAGCGGCACCGCCTGGGTGGACGCCCTGGGCCGGGCCGGCACCCGGCACACCGTGCAGGTGCGGCTGGACGAGACGATGACCGCCCTTCAGGTCGAGTTCCGGCTCGCCCGCCCCGCCGCGCTGCCCGGCACCGTCCCCGCCACCGACCTGCCGGGCGCCGTCGCCACCGTCGCGCTGGAGCGCGACACCCTGGTGTACCGCTTCACCACGCCGTCCGACCTCCCGCTGGCGCCGGGCCTCTACACCTTCACCGTGACCGGCGCCCTCGCCGCCCCGGGCCCCACCACCCCCGAGACCTGGACGGCCTCCGCCTTCGCCCTCCCCACCACCCGCGCCGTCGCGGCCCGCGGCAGCTTCTGACGAACCCGAAGTTCAGGGCTCGGAGGAACGGCGAGGGCCCCTTCAGTGCCCCGGGCAGCGGCGAGAGCCCCTTCAGGGGCTCGGGGAACGGCGAGGCCGAGTCTGCGGAGGATCAACGGGGCGCGAATCGGTCCCGTGGTTTCGGGCCCCCGCCGTAAGGCCCGCCGCAAGCCGACCCTCCGCCGTCCCCGACCCTCCGCCGCCCCCGACCCCCCGCAGACCCGGCCTCACTGTTCCCCGAGCGCCTGCCTCACCGGACCTGTTCGAACGCCGCCCTGATCGCCCGCGTGCGCCGCAGATCGTCCGTGCAGTCCGCCAGGTTGCGCCGCAGCGACGGCGTCAGCCCCTGATCGCCGAGCGCGGTCTCGGCCGCGGCCACCACCTCCGGCTCGGCCCGGGCGACCGGGAACAGCGTGCTGCCGAGCAGCCGCGCGATGATGTCGCCGCGCTGCGCGGCCTCGCCGATCCGCTCGAAGAACCGCAGCGCGTAAGCGGTCTGCTCGGCCTCGTCGCCGGAGGCCCAGAAGCCGCGGGCGGTGGCCTCCAGCAGGCGGTTGGACATCGCGTCGGGCGTGAAGAGGTCCCGCCAGGCGCGGGCCTTGGCCTCGCTGCCGGGGAGGGCGGCGCGGCAGCGGGCGGCGCCGAACTCGGCCTCGGTGCCGGGCTCGCGGGCGAGTTCCGCGGCGATCCGGTCCTCGTCGAGTTCGCCGAGCGAGGCCAGCCGGGCGAGGCCCGCCCAGCGCAGCTCGGGGCCGATCTCCAGCCCGGCCGGGAGGCCGTCGCCGGCCAGCCAGCCGCGCAGTTCGGCGAGCTGCTGCGCTCCGCCGGAGCTCTCCACGGCGGCGCGCAGCGCGGCCAGCCGGATGCCGTCGCTGCCGCCGGCGGCGAGCAGCGCCCGGGCGGTGCGGCTGACGGCGGCCAGGCCCTCGGTGCGGCGCTCGCCGGTCAGGTGGCGGTCGGCCACGTGGACGCGGGCGAAGGTGAGCACCGTCTCGACGATGGCGTCGCTGGTCTCGGCGGGCAGGTGGCGCTCCATCAGGCGGAGGTACTCGGCCGGGTCGAGCTCGGCGTCGCGGACCAGGTCGCGGGCGTGCTCCCAGAGCACGGCGCGGGTGACGTCGTCGCCGATGTCGGACAGCGATTCGGTGACGAGCCGCCAGGAGTGCGCGTCCAGGCGGATCTTGGCCCAGGTCAGGTCGCCGTCGTTGGGGACGACCAGCTGTGCGCCGGCCTGGACCAGGGCGGGCACGGCGACCCGGCGGCCGGGGCCGATCTCGACGGCGGCGCGGCCGGCCGGGACGAGCCGGCCGTCCTCGATCCGGTGGCCGCCGACCTCGATCAGGTGCGGCCGCTCGCCCTCGTTGACCACGGTGAGCGCGGTCAGGGTGCCGTCGGCGGCGCGCTCGGTCTCGGCGCGCAGGGTGTCGACGCCGCTGGTGCGCAGCCAGGCGTCGGCCCAGCCGTGCACGTCGCGGCCGCTGGCGGTGGCCAGCGCGGCCAGGAAGTCGGGGAGTTCGGCGTTGCCGTACAGGTGGTCGGCGAAGTACGCGTTGAGGCCGGCGAAGAACGCCTCGTCGCCGAGCCAGGCGACCAGCTGGCGCAGCGCGGACGCGCCCTTGGCGTAGGAGATGCCGTCGAAGTTGACCATCGCCTCGGCGACCGAGCGGGTGCCGTTGCCGGCCACCGGGTGGGTGGAGGAGCGCTGGTCGGCGTCGTAGCCCCAGCCCTTGCGCTGGGCGGCGAACGCCGTCCAGGTGCCGGTGAAGCGGGTGGACTCGGCGGCGATCCGGTAGCCGAGCATCTCGGCGAACGACTCGTTCAGCCACAGGTCGTCCCACCAGCGCATGGTGACCAGGTCGCCGAACCACATGTGGGCCATCTCGTGGCAGATCACCATGGCGCGGCGCTCGTGCTCGGCCTCGGTGGCCGGGGAGCGGAACAGCATCTCGTCGCGGAAGACCACGCAGCCGGGGTTCTCCATCGCGCCCCAGTTGAACTCGGGCACGAACGCCTGGTGGTACTCGCCGAACGGGTAGCGCTCGTCGAAGAGTTCGTGCAGCCGGTCCAGCGAGGCGGCCGTCACCTCGAACAACTCGGGGGCTTCGCGGTCGAGTTCGGCGGCCAGCGAGCGGCGGGCGTGCAGGCCCAGCGGGATGCCGTCGTGCTCGCCGTACACCGAGTGCAGCGGGCCCGCGACGACGGTGAACAGGTAGGTGGAGATCGGCTTGGTGGCGGCGAACTCCCAGTGCCCGCCGTCGGACTTGACCGGTGCCCCGTTGGCGACCAGGGTCCAGTCCTCGGGGGCGGTGGCGGTGAGGGTGATCGGTGCCTTCAGGTCGGGCTGGTCGAAGCAGGCGAAGACCTTCGCGGCCAGGTCGGGGCCGCAGGTGGCGTACAGGTAGACGGCGTCGTCGGCGGGGTCGGTGTAGCGGTGCAGGCCCTCGCCGGTGCGCGAGTAGCGCATCTCGGCCTCGATCAGCAGCTCGTTCTCGGCCCGCAGGCCGGGCAGCGCGAGGCGGTTGCCGTCCAGGTCGGCCACGTCCAGCGGCTGCCCGTTCAGCACGGCCCGGTGCAGGGCGGCCGGCTCCAGGTCGACGAAGCTGTCGGCGCCGGGCTCGGCGCACCCGAACCGGATCACGGTGGTGCTGCCGAACCGGTCCGGCCCGCGGGTCAGATCCAGGTCGACGGTGTAGCCGCGGACCTTCAGGAGGCGGGCACGGACAGTTGCTTCGGCTCGTTGCAGTGCTGGCATGACTGCATGCTCGCCGAGCCCGCCCGGGCCCGGCAAGCGTGTGCGACCGGGATTCGCTGGCGGCGTACCGCGGCGGGCCGGGCGGGTTGGCTAGGGTGGTCGCGGCGGCGAGTCTAGGAGGAGCACGTGACGTCTGTTCTGGTGCAGGGCGGCAACGCGCCGCTCGGTGCGGGCCGGGTCGTGGTGGAGGTCACCGCACCCAAGCAGCTGGACGTGTCGGGGCTGCTGCTCACCCAGTCCGGCAAGGTCCGTTCGGATGCGGACTTCGTGTTCTTCAACGCCCCGACCGGCCCGGGCGTGACGCACCGTCCGGCCGCCGGCGGCGCCCCCGACGCGATCGCCGTCGACACCTCCGGCGTGCCCGCCGACATCACCCGGATCGTGGTCACCGCCTCGCTCGACGACCGGCAGGCCACCTTCGCCGGCACCGAGCCCACCGCGACCGTCCGGGACGCCGACAGCGGCCGCGAGCTCTTCACCTTCACCCCGCCCCGACTCGGCCCGGAGACCGCCCTGGTGGTGGTCGAGGTGTACCGCCGCGGTGCCGAGTGGAAGATCCGCGCCGTCGGCCAGGGCTACGCCAACGGCCTGGCCGGCATCGCCACCGACTTCGGCGTCTCCGTCGAGGACGCGCCGCCGGCCGCCGCCCCCTCCGCACCGCCGGCCTCCGCCGTCCCCTCCGCGCCTCCGGCCCCGCCCGCGCCGCCCGCCGCGCCGCCGGTGCCCACCGCCCCGGCGTCCGCCGCCCCGCCGCCGATGCCGTCCGGCTCCCCCGCCGTCGGCAAGATCACCCTCGACAAGGGCCGGGTCAACCTGGTCAAGGGCGGCTCGGTCTCCCTGGAGAAGGCCGGCAAGCCGTTCCTCGCCTCGGTCCGGATGGGCCTGGGCTGGGAGCCCGCCGCCCGCGGCCGCGGCATCGACCTGGACGCCTCGGTGATCGCCTTCGACGCCCGGCGGGAACGGCTGGAGACCGCCTGGTTCATGAAGCTCTCGGTCTTCAACGGCGCGATCGCCCACTCCGGCGACAACCTCACCGGCAAGGGCGGCGGCGACGACGAGTCCATCACCGTCCACCTCGGCGGCCTGCCCCCCGAGGTGTGCGGCCTGGTCTTCGTCGTCAACTCCTTCTCCGGCCAGAAGTTCACCGACGTCAAGAACGCCTACTGCCGCCTGGTCGACGCCGGCACCGGCGAGGAACTCGTCCGCTTCGACCTCACCCACGCCGAACCGCGCACCGGCGTCGCCATGTGCAAACTCGTCCGCCAGTTCTCCGGCGAATGGGTCATGACCGCCCTCGGCGAGTACGTCGACGCCAAGACCGCCCGCTCCATGGTCAAGCCCGCCGCCGCCATGCTGTGAGCCCGCGAACGGCGGCAGCACCCTGGAAGGCCGACGGGGCCCGCGGCGTCGTGCCGCAGGCCCCGCAGGGGAGTTGACCGGGCGTCAGCCGCGGGTGGCCATCGCGCGGAGGAAGAAGGTCAGGTTCGCGGGGCGCTCCGCGAGGCGGCGCATGAAGTAGCCGTACCACTCCTGGCCGTAGGGCAGGTACACGCGCATGGTGTTGCCGGCCTCGGCGAGGCGGAGCTGCTCCTCGGGGCGGATGCCGAAGAGCATCTGGTACTCGAAGGAGGTGACGTCGCGGCGGTTCCACTCGGCCAGCTGGCCCGCGATCTTGATCATGTTGGGGTCGTGCGAGGCCACCATCGGGTAGCCCTGACCGGCCATCAGGACCTTCAGCGCGCGGACGTACGCGAGGTCGACCTCGCGCTTGCCCTGGAAGGCGACCGACTCGGGCTCCTTGTAGGCGCCCTTGCAGATCCGGACCCGGGAGCCCTCGTGGGCGAGGTCCCGGCAGTCGGCCTCGGTGCGGCGCAGGTAGGCCTGGAGGACGACGCCGAGCCACGGGAAGTCGGCGCGCAGCTCGCGGGCGATGCCCAGGGTGGAGTCGGTGGTGGTGTGGTCCTCCATGTCGAGGGTCACCGTGGTGCCGGCGTCGGCGGCGGCCTGGCAGATCCGGCGGGCGTTCTCCAGCGCGATCTTCTCGCCGTCGACGGGCAGGAACTGGCCGACCGCGGAGAGCTTGACGGAGACCTCGGCGTCGGCGGCGAGGCCGGTCTCCTTGAGGGCGGTCAGCAGGTGCTCGTAGGCCAGGGCGGTGGCGGCGGCCTGGTCGGCGTCCTTGGTGTCCTCGCCGAGGTGGTCGAGGGTGACCTTGCGGCCGCTGTTGACCAGCGTCTCGGTCGCGCTCACGCCCTGGTCGAGGCGGTCGCCGGCGACGAAGCGCTCGACTATCGCGTGGGTGGGCGGGAACTTCTCGACCATGGTGCGCACCTGCGGGGAGCGCGAGGCGGCGAGGAGGGCGGAACGGAGCATCGTGGACTCCCGATCAAGGATCAGCTGGTGGGGAGAGGCGCGGGGCGGCCGGGGTGGCGGCCGCCCCGCAGGGGGCACTGGGCCTGGTCAGCCCATGTGCGGGTAGCGGTAGTCCGTCGGCGGGACGAACGTCTCCTTGATGGACCGGGTGGACGTCCAGCGCATCAGGTTCTGCTTGGCGCCGGCCTTGTCGTTGGTGCCGGAGGCGCGGCCGCCGCCGAAGGGCTGCTGGCCGACGACGGCGCCGGTCGGCTTGTCGTTGATGTAGAAGTTGCCGGCGGCGTTGCGCAGCACGTGCATGGCGTGCTCCACGGCCTCGCGGTCCTGCGCGATGATCGAGCCGGTCAGTCCGTAGGACGACACCGACTCCATCTGCGCGAGCATCTCGTCGTACTTCTCGTCCTGGTAGACGTGCACGGCGAGGATCGGGCCGAAGTACTCGTCCTTGAAGTACTCGGCCTCCGGGTTCGCGCAGACCAGCACGGTCGGGCGGACGAAATAGCCGACCGAGTCGTCGTAGGTGCCGCCGGCCAGGACCTCGACCTCGGGGTCGGCCTGGGCGCGGTCGATCGCGGCCTTGTTCTTGGCGAACGAGCGTTCGTCGATGACGGCGCCCATGAAGTTCGCCAGGTCGGTGACGTCGCCCATGGTGAGCCACTCGACCTCGTCGCGGAACTCGTCCTTCAGCTCGGCCCAGATCGACGCCGGGACGTACGCACGGGACAGCGCCGAGCACTTCTGGCCCTGGAACTCGAAGGCGCCGCGGGTCATCGCGGTCTTCAGCACGGCCTTGTCGGCGGACGGGTGGGCGACCAGGAAGTCCTTGCCGCCGGTCTCGCCGACGATCCGCGGGTAGGTGCGGTAGCCGGCGATGTTCTCGCCGACCGTGCGCCACAGGTGCTGGAAGGTGGCGGTGGAGCCGGTGAAGTGGATGCCGGCCAGCGCGGGGTGCTTGAGCGCGACCTCGGAGACGTCCAGGCCGTCGCCGGTGACCATGTTGATGACGCCCTTGGGCAGGCCGGCGGCCTCCAGCAGCTGCATCAGGTAGTGCGCGGCGAACTGCTGCGTGGGGGACGGCTTCCAGATCACCACGTTGCCCATCAGCGCGGGCGCGGTCGGCAGGTTGCCGGCGATCGCGGTGAAGTTGAACGGGGTGATCGCGTAGACGAAGCCCTCCAGCGGGCGGTGGTCGCTGCGGTTCCACACGCCCTCGGAGGAGATCGGCTGCTCGGCCAGGATCTGCCGGGCGAAGTGCACGTTGAAGCGCAGGAAGTCGACCAGCTCGCAGGGGGTGTCGATCTCCGCCTGCTGGGCGGTCTTCGACTGGCCGAGCATGGTGGCGGCGGCCAGCGTCTCGCGCCACGGGCCGGCCAGCAGGTCGGCGGCGCGCAGGAAGATCGCGGCGCGCGAGTCGAAGGAGAGCGCCTGCCACGCCGGCGCGGCGGCCAGCGCGGTGTCGATGGCCTCGCGCGCGTCGTCCTGGGTGGCGTTGCGCAGCGTGCCGAGCCGGGCCGCGTGGTTGTGCGGCTGCACCACGTGGAACTCGGAACCGCCGCCGAGGCGGCGCTCGCCGTTGATCGTCATGGTGAGCTGGATCGGCCCCTGGCCGCCCAGCTCCTTCAGCTTCGCCTCCAGGCGGGCCCGCTCGGGGCTGCCGGGGGCGTAGCTGTGGACCGGCTCGTTCACCGGCGCGGGGACCTGGGTCACAGCATCCATGGCGCGCACGCTCTCCTTCTCGTCATGGGACGCCGACGCGGGTCGCACGCCGGCCATGTACGAACGCTATTCCCCGCGCCGGGCGCGAACTGTTGGCCGCGCCGCCAAAGTCCCCCGCTCGCCGTTGTCCGCCCGGACGAACACCGTCACGCCCCGGTCACGGCCGCCGGATCCTGTCCGGCTCACTAAACTCGGGGCCGGGATGTTGTCCGACCCCACGAAGGACCCGCACATGAACGGCCTGCCGCTGCGCCAACTGCTGATGTCGCTCGGCGAACCCCTGGTCGAGCTCCAGGCCGCCCCGGCCGGGCTGGACGTGCCGGTCCGCCACGTCGCCATCCTCGACCCGGAGGATCCGCCGACCGCCGCCCCGGGCGAACTCGTCCTCGCCATCGGCGCCCGCGGCCGCGCCGCCCTGCCCGCGCTGCGCGCCGCCGGACGGGCCCGGGCCGCCGCCGTCGCCGTCAAACTCGACGGTCCCGGCCAGGCCGACGCGCTGCGCGAGGCCGCCACCGAGGCCGGCGTCGCCCTGCTGTCCGTCCGTCGCGAGACCCGCTGGGAGCACCTGGACTCGCTCGCCCGCACGCTGCTCACCGGCCCCGACAGCGCCGAACCGGGCGAGGCCGACACCGGCGACCTGTTCTCCCTCGCCCAGACGGTGGCCGTGCTCACCGGCGGCATCGTCTCCGTCGAGGACACCTCCAGCCGGGTCCTCGCCTACTCCCGCACCTCGGAGACCGACGAGGTCGACGACCTGCGCCGGCTCTCCATCCTGGGCCGCCAGGGCCCGGAGCCGTACCTCGCCAAGCTCCGCGAGTGGGGCGTCTTCTCCCACCTGCGCGGCTCCGACGGCGCGATCGAGATCGCCGCCCACCCGGAGCTCGGCATCCGCCGCCGCCTCGCCATCGCGATCCGCTCCGGCGCCCAGCCGCTCGGCACCATCTGGGTCCAGGAGGGCGCCCGCCCGCTGACCCCGAACGCCGCCCAGGCGCTGGTCGGCGCGGCCCGCGTCGCCGCCGGCCAACTGGTGCGCCGACGCCGCGAGTTGTCGGCGGACGCCCGGCTCACCCAGACCCTGCTCACCGGCCTGCTGGAGGGCTCCACCGGCCCGCAGTCGCTCGCCACCCACCTCGGCCTCGACCTGCGCCGCCCGGCCACCGTCCTCGCCTACGCCCCCGCCGCCACCGACGGCCGCGACGCCGAACTCTCCCGCGACGAGGTCACCGGCCTGATCTCCGTGCACACCGCGGCCCGGCACCGCGGCGCCCTGCTCGCCCCGGTGGACTCCCGCGTCTACGTCCTGCTGCCCGAACTCCCGCCCGGCCTCCCGCAGGCCACCCTCCGCGACTGGGCGCAGGAGACCGTCGACGCCGCCCGCACCCACCTCGCCATTCCGCTGCGCGCCGCCATCGGCCCCACCGTCCCCGGCCTCTCCGACGTCCCCGCCTCCCGCGCCCAGGCGGACCGGATCCTCGACGCCATGGGCCGCGGCGGCGTCGTCCCCGACGTCGCGGCCCTGCACGACGTCCAGGCCGAGGTGCTGGTCTCCGAGGTCCTCGCCCTGCTCCAGGACCGCCCCGAACTGCGCGATCCCCGCCTCACCGCCCTCACGGCCTACGACGCCCGCCACCACACCCGGCTCGCCGAGTCCGTCCTGGCCTACCTCGACGCCCTCGGCGAGGTCCGCACCGCGGCGGACGCCCTGCACATCCACCCCAACACCCTCAGGTACCGGGTGCGCAGGGCCGAGCAGTTGACCGGCCTGGACCTGGCCCAGCCTCAGCAGCGCCTGCTCGCCATGCTCCAACTGCGCCTGACCGACACGTAGTCCCCACTCCGGCCGGCGCCCCCGAACGGCGGGGTCCGCCCGGGGAGGGCACCGGCCCTCCCCGGGCGGACCGCGCCTGAGGGCGTGTCACATGCGGTGCCACGGCCCGGTGATCGCCAGCATGATCCCCGGCTCCTGGATGTTCGCGAACAGGGTCCGCCCGTCGTGCGAGAACGTCACGCCGGTGAACTCGCTGAACTCCGGCTCCTCCGCCGTCCCGAGGTTGAGCTCGTTGCGCGCCAGCGCGTACGTCCGCCCGTCCGTGGTGGTGCCGAACAGGTGCTGGAGCCCGTTGCCGTCCTCGGCGATGATCAGGCCGCCGTGGGGCGAGACGGTGATGTTGTCCGGGCCGTCGAAGTTGCCCTTGTCGGTCCAGATGTCGGCGTTGACGCCGAGGATCACCTTCAGCGTGAGCGTCCGCCGGACCGGGTTGTAGAACCACACCTGCCCGTCGTGCTGCAGCGGCGACTCCTCACGGGCGAAGGAGGAGACGAAGTAGATGCCGCCGTCGCCCCACCACATGCCCTCCAGCTTGCGGGCGCGGGTGACCTCGCCGTCCTTGAACTGCTTGCGGATCGAGGTGGTGCGCGCGTCCCGGTCGGCGACCTTGACCCAGTCCGCGCCGTACGTGGTGCCGGGCTTGGTGGCGCGGGACAGGTCGTCTACCAGCTTGCCCTGGGAGTCGAACGCCTTCAGCGCCTCCAGCACGCCCGCGTCGGCGGCCAGCGTGCGCAGCCTGCCCTTGCCGTGGCGGAAGCCGGCCGGCGGCGTCCAGCGGTAGAACAGGCCGTTCGGCTTGGACGCGTCCTCGGTCAGGTAGGCGTGGCCGCGCTTCTCGTCGATGACGACGGCCTCGTGCGCGAACCGGCCGAAGGCCTTGATCGGCTGCGGGTCGCGGTTGGCGTCCTGGTCGTGCGGGTCGACCTCGAAGACGTAGCCGTGGTCCTTGGTGAAGCCGTTGGTGCCGGCCTTGTCCTCGGTCTCCTCGCAGGTCAGCCAGGTGCCCCACGGGGTGGCGCCGCCGGCGCAGTTGGTGGCGGTGCCGGCGATGCCGACCCACTCCCGGACCTGCCGCTTGCCGTGCCCGTGGCCCTTGCCGTGCTCGTCGCCGCGCCCGTGCCCGTGTCCGGACACCTCGACGACGGTGCAGCCGCCGGCCGCCGCCGGGTCGTACACGTAGCCGGGCAGCAGCGGCACGGGGTGCGGCCACTTGGCCCGGGGGCCGGCCAGTTCGTGGTTGTTGACCAGCAGGGTCGCGCCGTGGCGGCCCTCGAACGCGGCGGTGCCGTCGTGGTTGCTGGGGGTGCTCTCGCCGGTGACCAGGGTGGTGGTGCCGGTGCGGGTGATGATCTCGTACGAGAAGCCCTTCGGCAGCGCCAGGATGCCCTGGGGGTCGGACACCAGTTCGCCGTAGCCGACCGCGGTGTGCCCGCCCTTGGCGAGGTCGGCCTCACCGCCGGCCGGGGCGGCGATCGCCCCGGGGGCGGTGCCGAGCACCTCGGCGCTTCCGGCGATCAGCACGCCTGCGCCGAGCACGGTCGAACGGTTCACGAAGTCCCGACGGGACAGCGACATGACGGTCACTCCTGGAGGGGGAGGTGTGGATCGGTGCCGTCAGAGTCCGGGCCGCACGTGAACCGGACGTGAACCCGACGCTGCGTCAACGTGCCGATCCGTGAACCGCTTTGCCAACCGCGCACCGCCCCATGACCGGGGCTTTACCGCCGGCTCCAGTGCTGGGTACGCTCGATCCGCCACTGCTCCCACGCGGTCAGCCAGGCGTCCTCGGTGCCGGACGGCAGCTCGGGGGTGCCGCCCGCCCACAGGCGTTCCCAGGCGCGCTGCGCGGGCAGGCTCGGCACCTCGCTGGCGAACACGGTGTACCGCACCACTTCCTCGATGGCGGCGCAGCCCTCCGCGGTGCCGATCAGCCAGTCGACGTGGTGGGCGAGCCGGCTGAGGTGATTGACCATCGAGGTGACGGCGCCGTCGGCCTCGTCCTCGGTCTCCGAGGCGAGCCGCATCTGCTGGCGCACCACGGTCTCCCAGCGTTCCTTGCGGTCGTCGCCGCGCAGGTGGCGGGGCAGCCGGGCGGAGCGGCCGGCCCGCAGCTGGGCCTGGATGGCGGTGGCCCGGGCGATGCCCTGCTCGACGAGTTCGCGGTGCGCGGTCAGGCCGAGCTCGCCGGGCGTCGGCGCGGGCCGGGGCTCGGCCGGGGCCGGCCGGCGGGCCGCCAGGGTCCGCAGCAGCGCGGTGCGGCCGATGATGTACTGCTCGAAGTCGGCGATCCGGCGCAGCTCGATCGCGCCCGGCGGCACGCCCCGGCCGGTGACGGTGACGGTCGCGCCGTCCATCCACAGCCGGCCGGCCCAGACGGTGCCGGCGCCGGGGCGGCGGTCCTCGTGGATCTGCAGGGCGCGCGGGTCGCCGTCCACGGTGATCCACTCGCGCAGGGCGCGGACGCCGCCCGGGGTGTCGCCCTCGTCGATGCCCAGGTGCTCGAAGACCCGGTCGCGTTCGTCCTCGACCACGTCCTCCAGGTCGGGCAGCGGCTCGGCGAGCTCCGCGCCGGGGCAGTAGGTGCGGACGGTCACGTACGGGCCGTCGACCGCGTCCCAGGCGCCGGAGCGGACCTCGACCCAGCCGAGTACGCCGTCGGCGACCCCGCACTCGGCCAGCACGTCCCGTCCGGGCAGGCCGCCCGTGCGGTGTTCCCAGCCGAACACCGGGAAGTCGGCGCCGGCCAACAGCCGCCGGCTGTACGCCTCCTGGTCCGCGTAGACCTCCTCGATCTCCCACGGCCCGCTCGCGCGCTGCCTCTTCATCCCTCGCCGCACCCCCGGCCACTCGCCGTACCGTCTGCCCGCCGGGCGGGGCCCGGCACCGCCCCACACCATACGGCCCTGGGAACCTGTCGATCCATCAGGTCCGCGGCGGCCTTCCGACAGGGCGACGCGGCGGGGTTGCGCCTCGGTTGCCGGTCGGCGCCGGCGGGTCGCGCGCCGGTCAGCCCCGGGCCCGCAGCGAGCGCGCCTTGACCGCGGCCCGCCGCGCCTCCTTGGCGACCTTGCGGTCCGGGTGGAGTTCGCCGACGGCCTCCAGCACCTCGGCCGTCAGGGGGTGCGGCACCCGCCACACCTCGCCGAAGTAGCTGGCGGGGTTGTCGGTGACCGGCAGCTCGGCGACCAGCGCCGGCAGGCGGCCGCTCTCGCCGGCGGTGAGCAGCAGCGCGGCGGCCATCGCGTCGACCGTCCGCCACAGCGCGGCGGAGCGCTCGGGGGCCTCCGCGTCGGCGCCGCGGGCGCGCAGCCATTCGCGGGCCAGGCCGCCGAGTTCCGGGTCGTCGACCGTCTCCCGGACGGCGGGGGCGGCGGCGTCGCCCAGTTCGCCGAGCGCGAGGAGGCAGTAGTGGCGGCGCACCGGGGACTGCACGTCGCGGCCCTTCGCGCCGGCCAGCAGGTCGCGGGCGGCGTCGGCGGGGTCCTCCCGGGCGGCCAGCCAGGCCTTGATCTCGGGTTCGACGAGCAGCGCGCCGTTCTCGGCGAGGGCGCGCAGCAGGGCGGGGCCGTCGCGATCGGCGAGGTCGCCGACCAGCGGGGCGTCGTAGCCGTCGGCGATCAGCCACTCGCGGACCGCGTACTGGCCGAGCGGGGTGAGCCGGACGGTGCCGAACCGGGCGGCGTCCTCGTCGGTCAGCGGCTGGTCGGTGTCGACGCCCTCCTCGTCCTGGTCGTCCTCCTCGAACAGTTCGGGGTCGATCGGGCGGTGCTCGACCAGGCCGAGTTCGGCGAGGTCGCCGAGCATCGGGTCGAGGACGACCATCAGGTCGGTGATCTCGCCGAGCATCTCCTCGTCGGGCTCCTGCCCGTCGGGGACGACCAGCAGCGCGGCCAGCACGCCGAGCGGGACGGTCTCGGCGCCCGGCTCGGCGAACGCGGTGGCCTCGTACAGCACGTGCAGCGCCTCGTCGAGGATCTCCGCGGCCTGGTCGTGGGCGTCCTCCACCTCGGCGAGGCCGTCCGGGTCCTCGGCGGCGGCGCGCACGTCGCCCTCGACCACCTCCGGGTCCACCGACTCGGCCTCGGCGGCGAGTTCGCGGACCAGTTCGGCGGCGTCGAACCACAGGCCGAGGACGGCCGCCGGGTCGCCGGCCTCGACGGCGGGCAGGTCGGGGCCGGGGATCGCGATGTGGCTGCCGTCCTCGGTGGTGCCGGTCTCCACCAGGTCGAGGTCGCAGGCCAGCGCCCAGGCGCGCATCGCCTCGACGATCTCCTCCTCGTCCGGGTCCTCGGCGCCGAGCATCCGGGCCGCGGTGGCGCGGTCCTCGGGGGCGAGGTCGCCGTGCTCGTCGACCGGGCGGTGCGGGGCGACCCAGCGGGCCAGCGCGACCACCCGGGCGATCAGCGGGACGGCGAGCGCCGCGTCGGCGAGTTCGCGGTCCGTCGGCAGCACGATCGGCGGGATCAGCACCGCGGTGTCGTCGGGGTCCTCGTCGTCGCCGCTCTGGGCGCCGTACAGGTCCGCGAGGTCGTAGTCGGCGGGCAGCAGGCCCTCGGCGTCGGACGGCTGCTGGTCAGGGGTGAAACGGCTTCGTCCGGCCATCGCTCGCGATCTCCCGCGGTTCGTCGGAGGGCACCGCCGCCCGGGGCGGTCCGACGGTGGGGCGGACGCCGGGGCATCGGCGGCGCGGGCCGGTGCGTGTCGGCCCGTCAACCCAGCGTATCGGCCGTCACCACCGAACGCGTGACCTGCGCGGGCGTCCCCCCGAACGAGTGGGACGGTGCGGCCGAACGAGTGCCCCGGGGCACGTATCCTTCGGTGAGCGACGCGCACACCCCCGCGCGTACGCCCCCGGAGCGACGAGGCTCCGACCCCTCAGTACCACGTGCACACCCGCACCGTCCGGGCCATGCCGCCGCGCCACCACTCCCCGGCCCGGACGCGCGCCCGGCGGCGCCCGGCCACAGGAGACCCCTGCCATGGCGGACCTCTCCCCCGCCGGCCCCGGCCCGAGCCCCGCTCGGTACGCCGGCCGCCGACTGTCGGAGGCCCTGCTTCCGCTGGAACTCGCCCCCCGCGGGCAGCTCCAGCTCGCCGCGATCAGCCGCTGGAACGCGCTGCGCGGCATCCGCGTCGGCCTGGTGGCCGCCGCCCTGCTGCTGATGCTGATCGGCGCCAACCTGGTCACGCCGCTCTACCCCGCCCTCCAGGTGCGGCTCGGCCTGACCCCGCTCGACACCACGGTCCTGTTCACGGTCTACGTGTTCGCCCTGGTCCCGGTGCTGGCCGCGGTCGGCCACTGGTCGGACCACCTCGGGCGGCGCGCCATGATCCTGCCCGCGGTCGCCCTGTCCGCCGCCGGCGACGTGGTGTTCGCCACCGCCGGCTCTTTCTGGCAGCTGGCCGCCGGCCGCGCCGTCCAGGGCATCGCGGTCGGCCTGTCCACCGGTGCGGCCGGCGCCGCGCTCGGCGACCTGCTGCCCGACCGCCCGACCCTGGCCGCCAAGCTCACCCTGGCCTGCTCGGCGGGCGGCGTCGCGCTCGGCCCGCTGGTCGGCGCGGCCGTCGCCTCCGGCGCGAACCCGCTGCCTGGCCTGTTCCTGCCGCACGCGCTCGCGCTGCTCGCCCTGTGCGTGCCGCTCGCCCTGGTGCACCCGCGGATGCCCGGCTCGGTCCGGCCGCCGGCCTCCCCGCCGCGCATCACCACCCCGGCCCACCTGCGCCCGCAGCGGCTGCGGCTGCCCCGCGCGGGCCGCCGCGAGTTCCTGCTCGCGGCGGGCGCCGGCTTCGTCTCGTACGCGGTCTTCGGCGTCTACCTGGCGCTCGCCCCGGCGTTCGCCGGCACCCTGCTGCACACCGAGTCCCGGATGGCGGGCGCCGCGGTGGCGGCCCTGCTGCTCGGCTCCTCGGCGGCTGCCCAGCTGCTGGTCCCGCCGACCTCCGACCGGGCGGTGGTCGCGGCGGGCCTGACCGGCCTGGCGGTCGGCCTGGGCCTGCTCACGGCGGCCGCCGCCACCGGCACCCCGGCGCTGCTGTTCGTCGGCAGCGTGGTCGCGGGCGTCAGTCAGGGCATCGCGTTCCGCTCGCTGTTCACGGCCTCCGTCGCCGCGCTGGACCCGGCCCGCCGGGGCAGCGAGCTGTCCGCCCTGTGGGTGATCGTCTACCTGGGCTCCTCCGCCCCGATCATCGCCGTCGGTGCCCTCACCCGCGCCTACGGCCTGCTCCCTGCCGTCACCGCCTTCGCGGTCCTGGCCGCCACCGCCTCGCTAGCCCTGGCCGCCGCGGTCCTGCGCCGCCGGACCTGACCGGGACGACGCGGACACGCGGAAGGGGCGGGATCCGGATGGATCCCGCCCCTCGGCGTCCGTGCCGGTGTCCGGTCAGACGTTGAAGCCGAGCGCGCGGAGCTGGTCGCGGCCCTCGTCGGTGATCTTGTCGGGGCCCCACGGCGGCATCCAGACCCAGTTGATCCGGAGGTCCTTGACCAGGCCGTCGGTGGCGGTGCGGGCCTGGTCCTCGATGACGTCGGTGAGGGGGCAGGCGGCCGAGGTGAGGGTCATGTCGACGGTGGCGGTGTCGTCCTCGTCGATGTGCAGGCCGTAGATCAGGCCCAGGTTGACGACGTCGATGCCCAGTTCGGGGTCGACGACGTCCATCAGGGCCTCCATGAGGTCCTCGGTGGTGACGGTGCCGGCGGTGGTGAACGCACCGGGACTGTCGGCCGGCGCGGCCTCGGCCGCGACGGCCTCGGGGGTCTCGTTCTCGCTCATGTGTCCAGTGTCCTAACGGGGCGTCAGTCGGTGATCGAGGGCCGGCCGGCGAGCGCCTTGGCGGTGGCGTCCTTCCAGGCCATCCAGCCGAGCAGGGCGCACTTGACCCGGGCCGGGTACTTGGAGACCCCGGCGAACGCGACGGCGTCCTCCAGGATCTCCTCGTCGCCCTCGGACTGGCCCTTGCTCTGCATCAGTTCGAGGAAGGCCTCCTGGACCTGCTGGGCCTCGCCGACCGTCTTGCCGACCACCAGGTCGTTCAGGACGGAGGCGGAGGCCTGGCTGATCGAGCAGCCCTGCGACTCGTAGGAGACGTCCGTGACGACCGCGCCGTCGAGCTTCACCCGGAGGGTGATCTCGTCGCCGCAGGTCGGGTTGACGTGGTGCACCTCGGCGTCGCCGTCCCGCAGCCCCTTGCCGTGGGGGTTGCGGTAGTGGTCCAGGATGATCTCCTGGTACATCGAGTCGAGCTTCATGGCAGCCACCTCAGCCGAAGAAGTTGCGGACGTGGTGGAGGCCGTCGACCAGCGCGTCCACCTCGCCGGGCGTGGAGTACAGGTAGAACGACGCCCTGGTGGTCGCCGGAATTCCGTACCGCAGGCAGACCGGCCGCGCACAGTGGTGGCCGACCCGGACCGCGATGCCCTGCTCGTCGAGCACCTGGCCGACGTCGTGCGGGTGGATGTCGCCCAGCGTGAACGAGATCGCCGCGCCGCGGTCGACGGCCGTGCGCGGGCCGATGATCCGCAGGTCGGGCACCTCGGCGAGGCGCTCGATGGCGTAGGCGGTGATCGCGTGCTCGTGGGCGGCGACCTTGTCCATGCCGATCGCCGACAGGTAGTCGATGGCGGCGCCCAGGCCGACGGCCTGCGCGATCGGCGGGGTGCCGGCCTCGAACTTGTGCGGCGCGGGGGCGTAGGTGGACGAGCCCATGGTGACGGTCTCGATCATCTCGCCGCCACCGAGGAACGGCGGGAGGTCCTCCAGCAGCTCCTGGCGGCCCCACAGCACGCCGATGCCGGTGGGCGCCAGCATCTTGTGGCCGGTGAAGGCGACGAAGTCGGCCTCCAGCGCCTGCACGTCGAGGACGGCGTGCGGGGCGGCCTGCGAGGCGTCGATGGCGACCAGCGCGCCGACCGACTGGGCCTTGCGGACGATGGTTTCCACCGGGTTGACGGTGCCCAGCAGGTTCGACACCAGCGTGACGGAGACGATCTTCGTCTTCTCGGTGATCAGCTCGTCGATGTTGGACAGGTCGAGCCGGCCCTCGTCGGTGAGCCCGAACCACTTCAGCTTCGCGCCGGTGCGCTGTGCGAGCAGCTGCCACGGCACGATGTTGGAGTGGTGCTCCATCTCGGTGATGACGATCTCCGAGTCGGCGTCCACCCGGTACGGCTCGTCGGCCCAACCCAGCATGTTGGCAACGAGGTTGAGCGACTCCGAGGCGTTCTTGGTGAAGATCACCTCGTTCCGGCTGGGCGCGTTGACGAACGCCGCGACCTTGTCCCGGGCGCCCTCGTACAGCGCGGTGGCCTCCTCGGCGAGCACGTGCACGCCGCGGTGGACGTTGGAGTTGTGCCGCTCGTAGTAGGCGTTCAGCGCGTCCAGCACCTGGCGCGGCTTCTGCGAGGTCGCCGCGTTGTCCAGGTAGACCAGCGGCTTGCCGTCGTGCAGCACCCGCGACAGGACCGGGAAGTCCTTGCGGATGGCGTCGGTGTCGAGCAGTCCGGTCAGATGGGAATGGGTCACTCGGAAGCGCCGCCCTTCACGTAGCTCTCGTAGCCCTCTTCCTCCAGCTTGTCGGCGAGCTCGGCGCCGCCGGACTCGACGATCCTGCCGCCCGCGAAGACGTGCACGTAGTCGGGCTTGATGTAGCGCAGGATGCGGGTGTAGTGGGTGACCAGCAGGGTGCCGACCTCGCCGGTGGAGCGGACCCGGTTGATGCCCTCGGAGACGATCCGCAGCGCGTCGACGTCCAGGCCGGAGTCGGTCTCGTCGAGGATCGCGACCTTCGGCTTGAGCAGCTCCAGCTGGAGGATCTCGTGGCGCTTCTTCTCACCGCCGGAGAAGCCCTCGTTGACGTTGCGCTCGGCGAACGCCGGGTCCATCTGCAGGGCGGCCATCGCCTCCTTGACCTCCTTGACCCACAGCCGCAGCTTGGGGGCCTCGCCGCGGACGGCGGTGGCGGCGGTGCGCAGGAAGTTGGAGACCGAGACGCCGGGCACCTCGACCGGGTACTGCATGGCCAGGAACAGGCCGGCCTTGGCCCGCTCGTCGACCGACATCTCCAGCACGTCCTCGCCGTCCAGCAGCACCTGGCCGCCGGTGACGGTGTACTTGGGGTGGCCGGCCAGCGAGTAGGCCAGGGTGGACTTGCCGGAGCCGTTCGGACCCATGATCGCGTGGGTCTCGCCCTGCTTGACCGTCAGGTCGACGCCCTTGAGGATCTGGCGCGGGCCGCCCTCGGCGTTGACGGAGACGTGCAGGTCGCGGATTTCAAGCGTTGCCATGGGGTACTCAGTTCTCCTGGTTGACGGAGACGAGCACATCGTCCCCTTCGATCTTTACGGGGTAGACGGCGACCGGCCTGGTCGCGGGCAGCCCGGACGGCTTTCCGGTGCGCAGGTCGAAGCTGGAGCCGTGCAGCCAGCACTCGATCATGCAGTCCTCGACCTCGCCCTCGGAGAGCGAGACGTTGGCGTGCGAGCAGATGTCGTTGATCGCGAACACGCCCTCGTCGGTGCGGACGATCGCCACCGGGACGCCGTTCAGCTCGACCTTCTTCGGCACGTCCTCCTGCAGCACGCTCAGCGCGCAGGCACGCAGGTAGCCGGCGCTCATGCGACGGTCTCTTCCAGCTCGGCCTCGATCTTCGCCATCAGGCGGTCCTGGATCTCGCTGACGCCGATCTGCTGGACCAGCTCGGCGAAGAAGCCGCGCACCACCAGGCGGCGGGCCTCGTCGGCCGGGATGCCGCGGGACTGCAGGTAGAACAGCTGCTCGTCGTCGAAGCGGCCGGTCGCGGAGGCGTGGCCCGCGCCGACGATCTCGCCGGTCTCGATCTCCAGGTTGGGGACCGAGTCGACCCGGGCGCCGTCGGTGAGCACCAGGTTGCGGTTGAGCTCGTAGGTGTCGGTGCCGACCGCGGCCGCGCGGATCAGCACGTCGCCGATCCACACCGCGTGCGCGTCCTCGCCCTGCAGCGCGCCCTTGTAGGCGACGTTGGAGCGGCAGTGCGGGGTGTCGTGGTCGATGATCAGGCGGTGCTCCAGGTGCTGGCCCGCGTCGGCGAAGTACAGGCCGAACAGCTCGGCCTCGCCGCCGGGGCCCGCGTAGGAGACCCGCGGGTGCAGGCGCACCACGTCGCCGCCGAAGGTGACCACCACGGACTTGAAGGTGGCGTCCCGGCCGACCAGCGCGTTGTGCTGGGCGGCGTGCACCGCGTCGCGCTCCCAGTCCTGGACGGAGACGAAGGTCAGCTTGGCGCCGTCGCCGACCAGCAGGTCGACGTTGGCGGCGCGGGTGCCGGTGCCGGAGTGGTTCAGCACCACGACGGCCTCGGCGAACGGCTCGACCTCGATCACCACGTGCGCGAAGCGGACGCCGCCCTCGCCGTGCACGTCGATCCGGACCGGCTCGGTCAGCACCGTCTCCGTGGGGACGGTCACCACCAGGGCCTGCTCGAAGGCGCTGAACGCCTGCGCGGCGATCCGGTCCACCGGGGTGCCGGCCTTGCCGATCCGGGCGTCGTCCCGGCCGACCAGCTCGGAGGTCACGCCCTCCGGCAGGCCCAGTTCGATCTTGTCCTCGCCGCGCACCGCGCCGACGGCGGTGCCGTCGTGCAGGCCGCCGAGGCGGTGCATCGGCGTGAACCGCCAGTCCTCCTCGCGGCCGGTCGGCACCGGGAAGTCGTTGACGTCGAAGGACGGCTTGACCGCGACGCGGGCGTCGATCGGCTGCCGGACGCTCTCGCGGCCGGTGCCCGGGCCGGCGAGCTGCGCGCCGGCGCCGGCGGTGCCCACCTCGATCGAACCGGCGGTGGTGGAGCCGGGGGTGTTCTGCTCAGCCATGGCTGTTCGTGTTGCTCTCTTTCGGAAATGGACGACGGACGGCGGGTGCTGACGGCGCGTCAGCCGACCGCGCCCTCCATCTGCAGCTCGATCAGCCGGTTCAGCTCCAGCGCGTACTCCATCGGCAGCTCGCGCGCGATCGGCTCGACGAAGCCGCGGACGATCATCGCCATCGCCTCGGTCTCGGTCAGGCCGCGGCTCATCAGGTAGAAGAGCTGGTCCTCGGAGACCTTGGAGACGGTCGCCTCGTGGCCCATCGACACGTCGTCCTCGCGGACGTCCACGTACGGGTAGGTGTCCGAGCGGGAGACGGTGTCGACCAGCAGCGCGTCGCACAGCACGTTCGACTTGGCGCCGTGCGAGCCCTCGCCGATCTCGATCAGGCCGCGGTAGGAGGTGCGGCCGCCGCCGCGGGCCACCGACTTGGAGACGATGTGCGACGAGGTGTTCGGCGCCATGTGGACCATCTTCGCGCCGGCGTCCTGGTGCTGGCCCTCGCCCGCGAACGCGATCGACAGCGTCTCGCCCTTGGCGTGCTCGCCCATCAGGTAGACGGCCGGGTACTTCATGGTGACCTTGGAGCCGATGTTGCCGTCGACCCACTCCATGGTCGCGCCCTCGTACGCCACGGCGCGCTTGGTGACCAGGTTGTAGACGTTGTTCGACCAGTTCTGGATGGTCGTGTAGCGGCAGCGGCCGCCCTTCTTGACGATGATCTCGACCACCGCGGAGTGCAGCGAGTCCGAGGAGTAGATCGGCGCGGTGCAGCCCTCGACGTAGTGGACGTAGGCGTCCTCGTCGACGATGATCAGCGTCCGCTCGAACTGGCCCATGTTCTCGGTGTTGATCCGGAAGTAGGCCTGCAGCGGGATGTCCACGTGCACGCCCTTCGGCACGTAGATGAACGATCCGCCGGACCACACCGCGGTGTTCAGCGCGGCGAACTTGTTGTCGCCGGCCGGGATGACGGTGCCGAAGTACTCCTTGAACAGCTCCGGGTGCTCGCGCAGCGCGGTGTCGGTGTCCAGGAAGATGACGCCCTGCTCCTCCAGGTCCTCGCGGATCTGGTGGTAGACGACCTCGGACTCGTACTGGGCGGCGACACCGGCGACCAGGCGCTGCTTCTCCGCCTCCGGGATGCCCAGCTTGTCGTACGTGGCCTTGATGTCGGCGGGCAGGTCCTCCCAGGACTCCGCCTGCTTCTCGGTGGAGCGCACGAAGTACTTGATGTTGTCGAAGTCGATGCCCGACAGGTCGGAGCCCCAGGTCGGCATGGGCTTCTTGCCGAACAGCTTCAGGCCCTTGAGGCGAAGGTTGAGCATCCACTCGGACTCGTTCTTCTTCGCCGAGATGTCGCGGACGACCTCTTCGCTCAGGCCGCGCTTGGCGGCGGCACCGGCCGCGTCCGAGTCGGCCCAGCCGTACTCGTACGTGCCGAGGCCTTCGAGCTCGGGGTGTGCGATGTCAGTCATGCGAGGTTCCTCCGCGCGGTGGAGCCGGTTTCGTTGGGAGACGTATTACCGGCAGCCGGCACGGCACCGGGCGTCCGGGAGGACGACGGTGCGGCACCGGATGCCGGCACATACGTGGTGCAGACCCCGTCGCCGTGGGCGATGGTGGCCAGCCGTTGCACATGGGTGCCGAGGAGCTGCGAGAAGACCTCGGTCTCCGCCTCGCAGAGCTGCGGGAACTGCTCGGCGATGTGCGCGACCGGGCAGTGGTGCTGGCAGAGCTGCGCGCCGGCCGGGGCGGCGGGCGCCGCGCCGGCGGCGGGGACCCGCCGCACCGTGGCAGCGTACCCGTCGGCGCTCAGGGCCCGGGCGAGTGCCTCGGCGCGCTGCTGGGCGTCGGCCTGCTCGACCGCGCCCCGGTACTTCCGGCCCTGCTTGGCGAGCCGGGCCCGGGCGAAGGCGGCGACCGCCTGCTCGCCCGCCTCGCCGCCGCCGGCGGCCTCCGAGATCCAGCGGAGCGCGTCGGCGGCGAGCTGGTCGTAGGCCTGGTAGAAGGCGTCCCGACCGCCGTCGGTCAGGGCGAACACCTTGGCCGGGCGGCCCCGGCCGCGGCTGCCGTAGACCCGCTGCTCGCGGGACTCCACCAGCCCGGCGGCGACCAGGCCGTCCAGGTGGCGGCGCACCGCGGCGGCCGTCAGGCCGAGGCGGCTGGCCAGGTCGGCGGCCGAGGACGGCCCGTGGTCGAGGATCGAGCGGGCGACCCGCTCCCGGGTCGCCCGGTGCCCCTCGGTGAGCGCCTCCGCCGCCGTCGCGGGCACGTCGCAGCCGGGAGCCTCGGGCTCCTCCGGCTGGGCGGCGCGCTCGCGAAAGTTTTTCACAACACGATTGTTGCGTAATTCGCCGACCGGAGACAAGCCGTGACCCGGGTCTCACCGGTGGCTTCCGTCACGGAAGGCAAGCCTTACCCGTGGGACGCGGTGAGCTGCTCCTACACTCGCCGGTATGCATGCAGACCCCGCCGTCGAGGTGACCGGACTGGTCAAGCGGTACGGCGACAAGACCGCCGTGGACGGCCTGGACCTGGCCATCGCGCGCGGGTCCGTCACCGCGGTGCTCGGCCCCAACGGCGCGGGCAAGACCACCACGATCGAGACCTGCGAGGGCTACCGCCGCCCCGACGCGGGCACCGTCCGGGTGCTCGGCCTGGACCCGGTGGCGCAGGCCGGGCAGCTCAAGCCCCGGATCGGGGTGATGCTCCAGTCCGGCGGCGTGTACGCCGGGGCGCGCGCCCTCGAAATGCTCCGGCACACCGCGACGCTGTACGCGGACCCGCTGCCGGTCGGCCCGCTCGCCGAACGCCTCGGCCTGGACTCCTGCGGCCGCACCCCCTACCGCCGCCTCTCCGGCGGCCAGCAGCAGCGCCTCGCCCTCGCCATGGCCGTGGTCGGCCGCCCCGAACTGGTCTTCCTCGACGAGCCCACCGCCGGCCTCGACCCGCAGGCCCGCCGCGCCACCTGGGACCTGGTCTCCGACCTGCGCGCCGCCGGCGTCACCGTGGTCCTCACCACGCACCAGATGGACGAGGCCGAGCAGCTCGCCGACGACGTCGCGATCGTCGACCGCGGCCGGGTCGTCGCCCAGGGCTCCCCCGACCTGCTGCGCGGCTCCGACGCGCAGCTGCGATTCGACGGCCCCGCCGGACTCGACCTGGCCGGCCTGCGCAAGGTGCTCCCCGACACGGCCGCGGTCGCCGAGGCCGCCCCCGGCTCCTACCGGGTCGAGGCCGCCCTGGACGCCGCCCTGCTCGCCGCCGTCACCGGCTGGTGCGCCGACGCCGGGGTGATGCCCGACAGGCTCGCGGTGCAGCGCCGCAGCCTCGAAGACGTCTTCCTCGACCTGACCGGACGGGAACTGCGATGACCGCCACCGACCTCACCCCCCGCCCGGGCGCCGCCCCGATCGGCCGGATGCTGCTCGCGCAGACCGCCCTGGAGACCAGGATGCTGCTGCGCAACGGCGAGCAGCTGCTGCTCACCGTGGTCATCCCGACCGTGCTGCTGGTGCTGTTCTCCGCCGTCGACGTGGTCGCCGTGGACGGCCCCGGCAAGCGCGTCGACTTCCTCGCCCCCGGCCTGCTGGCGCTCGCCGTGATGTCCACCGCCTTCACCGGCCAGGCCATCGCCACCGGCTTCGAGCGCCGCTACGGCGTCCTCAAGCGCCTGGGCGCGACGCCGCTGCCGCGCTGGGCGCTGCTCACCGCGAAGACCGGCTGCGTGCTGGTCACCGAGCTGCTCCAGGTGCTGCTGCTCTCCGTGATCGCGCTGGGCCTCGGCTGGTCGCCGCACGGCAACCCGCTGGCGGTGCTGCTCCTGCTGGTGCTCGGCACCGCCGCGTTCTCCGGCCTCGGCCTGCTGATGGCGGGCACGCTGCGCGCGGAGGCCACGCTGGCCGGCGCGAACCTGGTGTTCGTCCTGCTGCTGCTGGCCGGCGGCGTGGTCGTCCCGCTGTCGAAGTTCCCGGACGCGGTGCGCCCGGTGCTGGAGCTGCTGCCGATCTCGGCGCTCTCCGACGGCCTGCGCTCGGTCCTGCAGCTGGGCCACGGCACGCCCTGGGCGGACCTCGGCGTCCTCGCGGTCTGGGCGGTGCTCGGCCTGGCCGCCGCCGCCCGCTTCTTCCGCTGGGAGTAGGGCCCCCGGGCGGGGGCCCCGGCCCCCGGTCAGGAGGAGGCGGCCTTCTTGCGGCGCGCCTTGTACGCGAGCGCGCCGCCGACGCCGAGCACCGCGGCGCCGCCGACGGTCAGCGGCACCAGGCCCTCGGCGCCGGTGAACGCCAGCCCGCCACCGCCGCCGGAGCCGCCGGAGCCGCCGTGGCTCGCGGACGGGGCGGGCGTGGCGCCGGCCGGGCCGCTCGGCGCCGGGCTGCCCGAGCCGCCGGGTGCCGGGGACCCGGTGCCGCCGCCGGGAGTCGGGGCGCTGCTCGACGGCGTCGGGCCCTGCGAGGCGCCGGTGCTCCCCGAGGGGGACGGCGACGGCGAGGCAGGCGGCACGGTGGTGCCGGGCAGGCAGCCCTCGAACGGGTAGTGGTGGGTCTCGGCCCCGCCGCTGCCGGTCAGCGACTTCGCCCACACCGAACCGTTCACCGGCCCGCCCCTGCCCAGGTCGAACGCCGCGTTCGGGGCCAGGATGCTGCCGGGCCAGGCGTTCCCGCTGTGCTTGGTGATCTTCGTGGCGGCGGGGAAGTTCCACAGCAGCCGGGCCCGCTCGGCGCCGCCGTCCGCGGACTGCAGCTTGTCGTCCAGGACGTAGGCCTTCTTGGCGTTGTCCCAGATCAGGAAGGCGCTGGTGGGCGCCTTGGTCTGGTCGTAGCCGCCGCCGGTGACGGTGATCACGGTGGACGAGCCGGCCGGGACCTTGAGCCGGATCTCGTTCGCCTTCTGCAGGGTGTCCGCCGACACCGTGAAGACGTTGGCCCTGGCGTCGGCGCCGGTGAAGGTCAGCGTCCGACCGTCGGCGGTGGGGGCGGCGCCCGCGGTCTTCGCCAGGTCGGCGGAGAGCGCGCGCAGCCCGGCGAACTCGGCGGCGAAGTCGATCGGCGACGCGCCCTTGGCGACGCCCTCCAGCTGGCCGCCGCCGATCACCTGGCCGGCCACCACGCCCCTGCCCTTCATCACCTGGACGTGGGCGCCGTTCTGGATCAGGTTGCCGCCGACCACCAGGGCGTTGCCGCCGGGGAGGGCGGCCACCTCGGCGGCGGTGAGCTCGTTGCCGACGGTGAAGCCGCCGTGGCTGAAATCGGCGTTCCCGCCGACGGCGACCGCGCCCTCGGCGTCCGGGCTGTGGGTGTCGTCGCCCTCGATGAACTCGCCGTACTTGCCGGCGACGCCGAGGTTGACGCAGGCGCCCTCGCCGGGGGCGGCGGACGCGGCGGTCGGGACGACCAGGGCCGCGAGGGCGAGCGAGCCACCGAGCGCCATGGCGGCGGCGGACAGGGACGTGCGCATGGGCAGGACTCCGCGGGTGGGGGCGGGCAGGAGGGGATGAGTCCAAGCCGTGAAAGGTATGGACCAATGCGCACTCTTTCGGCCATGCGGTGAAGAGGTCAAGACCAATGACCGGACACGCTCGAAAGCATCCGGTTTGTCCGCGTGTCCCCCGAAACGCCCGCGCGACCCGACCGGCGGCGGGGCGCCGTGTAAAGCCCGCCTACCATGGTCCGGTGACCAACCCGTTCTCCCTCCTCGCCGCGCACTGGCATCCGAGCCCCCAGCACGTCCGCCGGGCGGCCATGGCCGCCGTGGTGATGAGCGTGGTGATCGTGGTCACCGGCGGCGCCGTCCGGCTGACCGACTCCGGCCTCGGCTGCACCACCTGGCCGACCTGCACCGACGGCAGCGTGACCCCGACGCCCGCGATGGGCATCCACGGCGTCATCGAGTTCACCAACCGGATGCTCACCTACGTGCTGTCCGCCGCGGTCGGCTGGTTCATCCTCGCCGCCCGCTGCTCCAAGCCGTGGCGGCACTCGCTGACCCGGCTCGGCTGGGCGCAGTTCTGGCTGGTGATGTCGAACGCGGTGATCGGCGGCATCACGGTGCTGACCCACCTCAACCCGTACGTGGTCGGCCTGCACATGGTCGCCGCGCTGGGCCTGGTGTGGACGGCGGTGCTCGGCTGGGAGCGGTCCAAGGAGGGCGACGGCGAGCCGCGGCTGCTGGTCGCCCCGGCGATCCACCGCTTCGCCCAGGTGCTGGTGGCGTCGATCGGCGCGCTCGCCATGGTCGGCACCCTGGTCACCGGCGCGGGCCACCACCCCGGCTCGGCCGGCACCCCCCGGATCACCCTGGACTACGACCGCCTCACCCAGGCCCACGCCGACCTGGTGTTCCTGTCGGTCGGCCTGACGCTGGCCGCGGTGCTGGTGTTCGCCGCCGTGAAGGCCCCGGCCGCGGCCCGCGCCCGGGTGTACGAGCTGTTCGGCCTGCTGCTGCTCCAGGGCGTGCTCGGCTTCGTCCAGTACTTCACCGACGCCCCGGAGATCATGGTCGGCCTGCACATGCTGGGCGCGGCCCTGATCTGGGGCGCCGCGCTGCGCATCCCGCTGGCGCTGCGCAGCCGCTCCGGCATCCCGGCCCAGGCCACCGCCCCGGACGCCGAACTGGTCGCCTGAGCGGGCGCCGGTCCCCCGGAACGAACGAGAAGAGGAGCGCGGACGGATCGTCCGGGCGCCCCTTAGGCCTGGGCCCCCGCCGGGGGTCAGATGAGGAATGCCCCGAACCGCCTCCACGCGGACGGGCCGGGGTTCAACTTCGCCCCCCGCACGCCCT